>JBKJKS010000644.1:0-5930 GCA_046597295.1 Saprospiraceae bacterium | reverse complement strand
ACGAACTGCTGGTGCTGGCGCGAATCCTGGCGGGCCTGTTCGGCGGCATGATCGGCGCCCAGGTGCTCTCCATGGTCGGCGATACGTTCAGCTACGAACGACGGGCAGCCGCCATGGGTATTGTTATGACGGCTTTTTCGCTCGCTTCCGTCATTGGTGTGCCGGCGGGACTGTGGCTGGCGGCACATTTCAGCTGGCACGCACCGTTTCTGGCAGTGGGCGGCATAGGGGTGGTGGTCACTGTCCTCATTGTCGCTTTTGTGCCATCCATGACCCAACATATGGAACACGACGGACCCCGGCGCAATCCCATGTCTGTCCTGACCGACATTTTGCAGTCGCCTAATCAACTGCGCGCACTGGCCCTTTCTTCCATCCTCATGATTGGTCATTTTGCCATCATCCCGTACATCGCGCCTTCGCTGGTGGGCAATGCCGGCTATAGCCAGGACAATATTTTTCTCATTTATCTGGTGGGCGGACTCTGTACCATTTTTTTCTCGCCCTGGGTGGGCAAAATGGCCGACCGGTACGGCAAACACCGGATTTTCACGCTGTTTGCGCTGTGTTCAATCGTCCCGATCTGGCTCATCACCCATTTACAGCCTTCTCCCCTGTGGATGGTACTGATCATCACCGGACTGTTTTTTATCTTTACCAATGGCCGTACCATTCCGATGCAAACGATTGTTTCAGGGGTGGTAACGCCGCAACAGCGAGGTGGCTTCATGAGTATCAATTCTTCCGTGCAACAATTGGCGGCCGGCCTGGCGGCTTACATTGGCGGTGCTATTATTTACAAAACGGCCGATGAGCATATTCACCGCTATGACTGGGTAGGCATACTTTCTATCCTGCTGATCGTACTGTGTATTTTCCTGGCCAGACGGGTCAAAACCATAGAATGAACCGGGCACTAATTTTATGGCAAATCGCCGACAAATTCAAAAATTCGCATAAAATACCCAATCCATAAATTTTCCAAAAATATAATGACCGATCGCCGAAGAAATATTGGCCATGCGGCAAAATAAGCAAATTACCTAATGGCTGTTATTTTAAAACAAATAATTTTTTTCCAAAAACCATAACTTATCCTTGGCACTTGCGTATTAATTTTTTAACTTTGTAAGTCTGGTGAAAAAGCAGTCCTGCGCTACCCCGAATGTATTTATTATTTTTGGGAACCCCGCCACAGCAGGACTTGAGTATGTCGTTTTTTATAGATTTTTGAGCAATGTCGGCGCCCTGAAAGAGAGTTTCGACGTTCGCTTTTCATTGGGTAAAGCCCCCAAGGCCCGTTTCCTTTCCGAGACCATTACAAACAGCAGGCAGGATGACAACGCAACAGCAGCAACTTAAACTGATTTTTCGGGGGCGCCTGGAGTTTGGCACAGAGCGCACCTACAATATGGTTCTCCAGCATTGGCAGACCCGGATTGATAATTATTTCAAGAACGATATATTATTCACCGCAGAGCAAGTGTTCTGCGCGGACGACTATTCCCTGACGGTCCCCTCGCAAACGCTGATGAGCAGCGAAAAACACTGGCGCAGCACCACTTCGCTGCTGCAGGAGGTGGCCCAATACGCCATTATGGGCAATGTAGGCGCCTGGTGTGTAGATAGCGGACAAGTACTGGCCGAGTTTAAGATCGAGCCGCGTTCGGATAAAGTAGCGGTGTCCGAATACCACCGGGCCTGCGAACTGATGCGTCAGAACGGTACGGAAACGGAGGTGACGGAAGCGCTGAACCGCGCCATTTCCAAATACGCCAGTCATGCCCTGGCCTACGAGCGTCGCGGTTATATGAACTATAAGTTGAAGAATTTCAACGACGCTTTGTACGATTTTTCCAAGAGCATCGATCTGTATCCCAACAATCCGGAACCCTATTATGGACGGGGTAAAGTCCGGATGCTGAAGAATGAATGGGAGAGCGCCGTACAGGATTTCAACCACTGCCTCCGGCTTTCCATCCCGCTGCAGCCGCTGTACTGGCTGGCCCGCTTGCAAAAAGGGGACTGCCTGTTTCATGCCAAAAAACACCTGGAAGCCGCCACGGAACTGAAGGCTTATTTGCTGCGGAAATTTAAGGAGGTCGATCCCAATTTTCGTCACCGCGGCAAGGCAGAATATCTGCTGACGGAGTGCGAAAAGGTAATCGGCACGACCGGTAGTAAGCGCTAAGGCTATACGGACGTTGCAGTAGAAACATAGGTCATCCCTAATTTCATCGTCTACCTGCTTGGTCTCGATAGGAACGCGGATGACGCGGATGTACCAAACGCGGATAAAAAGGATTTTAAAAATCCGCGTCATCCGCGTTTGCTTGTATCCGCGTCATCCGCGTTCCAATTGGGGATGACTCCTGATCGGCCGCTTCAGCCGCTCAGCGGTCCCGAATCAGCCAGCGCACCAGCACCGGCACCAGGAACAAATCGCAGAACAGGGCGCCCACCAGGGTGATGCTCACCAGCAGGCCGACGATCACCGAAGGCGGATGAATGGAAAACAGCATGACCGAAAAACTGAAGAACAGGATAATACTGCTCAGGCACATGGCCTTGCCCGTTTCGGCCAGCGTCGTTCGCAGCGACTCCTCCACCCCCAGCCCCCGGCTACGGCAGAGTTTGAAATTGCTCAGAAAATGCACCGTATCGTCCGTAGCAATGCCGAAGACGATATTGAACACGGTCGCAATACCCGCTTCGAGCGGGATGCCCAGATAGCCGATAAAAGCGCCGGCAAACAGCAGGGGGAAGACGTTGGGCACCATGAACACCAGCACCATGCGCAGGTCTTTGAATAAAAAGCCCATGATGATCGCCACCACCAGCACGGAGGGCAGCAGTCCCTGCAGCATGTTGTCGCGGATGTAGACCGAGTTGCGGTCTAGGATGACCCCCGTGCCGGTGATTTTGAACCGGGCGACGGACGAGTCGATATTTTTGCTCCACCAGGTTTCGATCTCCTGCTGCATCAGCTGCATCGAATCGCGGCCAACGTCGGTCATGCGCACCGCAATGCGGGCTTTATCATGGTTCTTGCTCAACAGGATTTCCGAGTAGGCGGGCGGGAGTCTGTCCGCCAGGCGTTGGTAGTAGTTGAAATCGGCCAGGCTATCGGGCAGGCGGTAGGCCTCCGGCCGATTGCCGTAATCCATGGCGTGCAGGCTGCGGTACACGTCGTTGACCGAAGCGACCGTCTTGACGGCCGCATAGCTGCGCAGGTGATTTTCCAGCTTATCCATCTCCTGCAGCACCTCGAAATCATCGGCCTGGCGATCATTTTGTGGAAAGACAGCAAATTCCACTGGTCGGAATCCGGAGAATTTTTGTTCGAAATACAAAAAATCAGCGGTGACCTGCTGCCCCCGCGGCAGGTTGCTTTTGATATAATAATTGGTGTGTATCTTGGAAATGCCCCAGACGGTGAGCACCAACAAACCCAGCGAAAACCAGACAATACGGCGGTGTCTGACCTTGGTATAGCGATAAATCCAGGCCATGAACCGGTCCCAGAAAGCGTGCTGCCGGGTGAATTTGATCAGTTGATCCGCCTGAAACCGCGGCAGCATCGCCCATAGCCAGCCATAGATCACGAAAAAGGAAAGCAGTACGCCCAGCGCAGCATTCAAACCGAAGCCTTGGATCGGCGCCGTGCGGTTGGTGATCAGCGAGGCGAAACCCACCGCCGTCGTGATACAGGTGATGAAAGTAGCCAGTCCGATCTCCCGGAGGGTCGTCCGGATGGCGGTCTCGCGGTCATGCCCCTTCTCCAGTTC
The DNA here is from genome assembly GCA_046597295.1 of Saprospiraceae bacterium. Classification (GTDB taxonomy): domain Bacteria; phylum Bacteroidota; class Bacteroidia; order Chitinophagales; family Saprospiraceae; genus M3007. The sequence continues at coordinate 2,142 of JBKJKS010000644.1, read as the reverse complement.
ATCCAGGTATTTACTGGTGATGTGGATGGTGTCCGCCACGCCGACGATGCACATCAGAATCGGGTACAACGCCGCCAGCGCGTTGAGTTCGCGGCCCATGGCGCTCAGCAGGCCGAGGAAGAACAGCAGCGACAGCCCGATGCCGGTCATGGCGATGAAAACCGTCCACCAGCGCCGGAAAATGAAAAAGAGGACCAGAATTACCAGCAGGGCGGCCAGCAATGTGGAAACCAATACTTCCCTTTTTTCCATTTGCACCAGTTCCCGCTGGAAGTAGGCCCGGCCCAGGGTATGCGTCTCTTCAAAGCGATAGCCTGCCAGCAGACTATCCAGTGCGGCCATCAGTTCCTCCCCCTGCTCCAGCGTGTTCTGATTTACCGTTTTCAGCACCACGCTCAGCGCTGTCCCGTCGGCAGAGAGGAGGTTGTTTACAAAACGCCGGTCCTGGAGCACCCTTGTCCGGTCGGTGGGGTAAAAAGCGGGATCTTCCAAGTGAATGACCGGCACCGCTGTTATGCCGAAAGGCGTTTTGACCGGATACTGCATTTTGGTCAGGCTGCTCGCCGACGTGACGTGCGGCAGCCGGCCGGCCTGCAGCGTGAAATCGTGGACTTTTGCCAGGAAAACCGAATCGAAGACGCCCGCGTGGCGCTCTACCGCGACGAGTAGAAAGTTGTCGTCGCTTTCAAAATCCCGGATATAATTTTTGAAAAACTCGTATTCCGGATCACCTTTGGGAAAGAACTGTTCGAAATCGAAGGTGAATTTCAGCTGGGGCAGGAGCAGCAGGGAGGCGATGGTGAGCAGCCCGTAAAAGCCCAGGAAGAAGTTGCGGCGTTGCATGACAAGTTGGGTACGAAGCGGAAGTAACACCCACTGGTCCGGCCGGCACACGGCTGCCAAAAGGCTCCTCCCGAAACGGTCCGCCGCCCGAAACGTTTAGCGTTTACTGCTGTGCCATCCAGCTTAGAACGGATTTAAATTAAAAAAGGCAAGCCCTGACTGTTTTACCGGTCAGGGCCTCGTTATTTTCAGGTCAGCTGATAACAGCCGGATGTTAAACAGCTTAAGGAGCCTTCTCGACGGGCTTTTTTTCCGCATCGCGCATGCCCTCGCGGATCTCGTCTTCCACCGAATTCTTGGCGCTGTTGAATTCCCGGATGCCTTTGCCCAGGCCGCGCATCAGCTCGGGCACTTTACTGCCGCCGAACAACAGCAGAACGATCAGGAAGACCACGGCCAGTTCGCCACCGCTCATGTTGAAAAAAAGAAGTGTGTGTGTCATAATTTTCAATGTTTGAAATTGTAGAAAAAACCGGCCGAAACCGGCCACTCTCAACAAGTATTGGCAATTAGACCGGAAAAGCCCGGCAAAGTTACGGCTGACCTGCGGCAAAAAAATAAAGGACTGAACAATTTTTACGTAAACCGCTTGTCTAAGCAGTAACCAGAACAATCATGCGCATACAGGACATTACCGCGGTGCTGGAGCAAGTAGCCCCACTGCATTTGCAGGAAACATACGATAACGCCGGCCTTTTGGTTGGCGATCCTGAAACGAAATTGACGGGCGTGTTATTCTGCCTCGACTCGACGGAGGCGGTGGTGGAGGAAGCGGTACGCAAAGGGTGTAACCTGATCGTCGCCCATCACCCCATCATCTTTCGCGGTTTGAAGCGATTCAACGGCAGCAGCTACGTGGAACGGACGGTCATCCGGGCCATCCGGGCCGGCGTGGCTATTTATGCCTGCCATACCAACCTGGACAACGTTCACCAGCAGGGGGTGAACGCCAGCATGGCCGCGCAGCTCGGTCTGCAGCAGACGCGCATCCTGGCGCCACGGGCGGGTCAGGAAGGGGTGGGCGCCGGCCTGCTGGGGGAGCTACCCGTACCGCTGGCGGAAACGGACTTTTTACACCTGTTGAAACGGCAGCTGCGGGCGGGCTGCATCCGGCACACGGCCTTACTGGACAAACCGGTGCAAAAAATAGCGGTTTGTGGCGGCAGCGGCAGCTTTTTGCTGCCCGAAGCCCTGCGGGTGGCGGCCGACGTGTTCGTCACCGCCGACTTCAAATACCATGAATTTTTCGATGCCGACGCTCAGATCCTGATCGCCGATGTGGGTCACTACGAGTCCGAA
>JBKJKS010000642.1:0-7043 GCA_046597295.1 Saprospiraceae bacterium | reverse complement strand
GCCCAATCCGACCAGTGCTGGCGTCCGCATTCCGCTGCGGCTGGAGCAGTCCGAAACGGTAACCGTTGAGATCATGGACGTAACAGGCAGATTGCTCTATCGCCAATCGCAAACGGTTGGCGCGGGCGCGCAAATGCTGGACGTACCGGCTGCGGCTTTCCCGCAGGCGGGCCTGTACTTGTGGCGCGTACAGGTGGGCGAGGCAAGCCGGACGGGGAAAATAGTCCGGTCCTGAACCAGACTGCCGGATGATTATAAATGGCGTAGGCATGTCGCGGAAAACGGCTGAAAACAAACGCGTTCTTCTTTCCGTATATACAGGTCTATGCACAAACTATACGTCTGGTTACTTTTCCTTATTGCTGGCAGCATCCGCTTGTCCGCGCAGTGCGCCGCGCCGGTCAATTGTCCGGCCGCTCCGGACACGGTCTGCGATCTATCCGCCAACAGCGCTTTTTTTTGGAACGAAGCGTATTGGTACGACTCGTTATACAGCAGCAATAACCTGGCGGAAGGCAGCGTAGACTTGCCGTTCTTTCTGCTGGACACCTGCGGAATGGGCAGTGTGACCATGAGTTACGTGCTGCTGCTCGATCTGAACAACGACGGCCTGCGGGAGACCGCCGTGACCAGCGGCAACCTGCCGCCCGTCAACACCGTATACTTTGGCAATGCGGCCAATGCGAACTATGCGGGCGGCGTACCCCGCAAATTTGACGAACGGATCGTACCGGCTGCCCTCCGCTATGGCTTTGCCCTGGAAGTAGCGACGCAAGACGATACCCTGATCGCCCGCGTCCGGTGGGTCAACCAGGCCACCGTCCCGGATACCATCAATGCCCAGCTGCCTGCCGGTACGCACCGCATCGAATGGCGGATGGAGCAGAACGGCATTATTAAAACCTGCCAGTACAATTTCACGGTGCGCGACTGCGGTCCGCCACAGCCCCTCTGCCAGTCGGGTTTCAGCGTTTATATGGACACCTCCGGGTTGGTCGGCGTACCGCTATCCGCCCTACTGGTCAGCGTGAAGGATAACTACACGCCTAATGCGCAGCTGCAGCTCAGTCTGCGGGAAGGCGAGGCCGGCGCTGTGTTTCCGGTGGACAGCGCCGGTAACCCCGTGCTGCAGCGCAATTTCGATTGCACGGAACTGGGCTTTCACCTGCTGACGGTATGGGCAAAGGACAAAGTGGGCCTTACCGGCCTGTGTCAGGCCTACGTGATCGTGGAAGACACCGCTTTCGCTTGTTCGCCCCCACCGCCGGTTATTACCGAGTTATGTGCCCGGCACCACTGTAACGGCGCCGGCATCGAAGGGGTGGTGTTCGAGGTGCAGGGCAATCCGGCCACTCCGCCGGTCCCGCTGTTTGGCAATGGCATCACCACTACCACCGGCTGTCTGGTGCTGGCGAATGCACTGCCGCTGGTTGAAAATCTGGCCTTTCAGGCCAAAAAAGATGATAATTCGCTCAATGGGGTGAGCACGTTCGATCTGGTCCTGATCTCCAGGCATATTCTCGGCTTGCAACCCTTCGATTCGCCGTACAAATTCATCGCGGCGGATGCCAACAAAAGCAATTCCGTGACCACCATCGATGTCGTGGAGCTGCGCAAACTCATTCTGGGTATTTATCAGAAGTTGCCGAACAACACCTCTTGGCGCTTCGTTAACGCCGCTTACGTATTTCCCAATGCCGACAATCCCTTCCAGGCGGCCTTTCCGGAGAACGTGACCCTGGCCAACGTGCTGGCCAATATGTCCACGGCCACTTTTTACGGTATCAAGGTGGGCGACGTGAATTGCAGTGCGTTGAGCTATGCCACGCCGCCCGCGGAAGAGCGGTCTGCCCTGGAAGTATTCGTACCGGATCTGGAAATACCGGCGGGCAGCATAGTCGATGTTCCCCTGCGGCTGGCCGAAGCCGGGGACTGGCTGGGCTGGCAGGGCAGCCTGACGTTCGACCCCCGGAAAATTGAAATTACCGGCATCACGGCTACCCGGCTGCCCGGTTGGTCAAATGACCACTGGTCCCGGCTGCCCGGCCAGGTCAACCTGAGCTGGTCGGCCCCGCAACCCCTGGTCCTGCTGGCCGGCGACGATTGGTTGACGCTGCGCATCCAAACCCTGGCCCCGGTGCGGTTGAGCACTGACCTGGCTTTCAGCGGCCCACCCACAGATCACGGGGCCACGCTTCGTCCGGAGGCCTATGCCGCCGACGGCAGCCGCTCCGGTCTGTCCCTGCACTTTGTCGCCCCGGCTCCACCGGATGTAGCGGAAGCCGGCGTTCTTGTACCGCAGCCCAATCCAACGGCAACCGGGGTCCGCTTTCCGCTGCGCCTGGCCCAGGCGGAAACCGTGACGGTGGAAATCCTGGACCTGCCTGGCCGTTTGCAGTACTGCTCCACCGTCCTGCTGGAAGCCGGTGCGCAATTGCTGGAGGTACCGGCGGCGGCATTTCCGCAGGCCGGCCTGTACAGCTGGCGCGTGCAGGCGGGTACGCTGATACGGATGGGTAAACTGGTCAGGCTCTGAACGCGGATTTACACAAGACTTGCTGCGCATTGACAATCAGCATATTGTGCATTCAACCCACGAATTTATTCGTGGGTACCACCATACTTCACCTTTTGACCAACCGATTTATCGGTTTAGGGCAAGTCAAGCCAAAAAACCGATAAATCGGTTGGTCCTGGCCGTTTTTGACGCATAACCCACGAATCAATTCGTGGGTTGAAAATCACAAGCACCTGCTGAGAAGATTATTGGAGTAGACCGAGCAAAAAATCCGTTTTTATCCGCATTATCCGTTCAATCCGCGTTCCCAACCCCTCTAGTAGTGCTCTTCGACGGTTTTGTGGGTAATCGTTAGCCTTTATGGAGGGAGTTGGGGGTGGCCCCCCTCTACGCACACGCTCCGCTCAATACCCCTGCAACTCCCCCGACTCCACCACCTGCACGCCCTGCAAATCCTGATTGGCCAGCGCGATCAGCGCCGCGGCCACTTTGCTGGCCGCCACTCCCCGGTATTTGCGGGGCAGGAATGGTTTGAGCAGCCGCGTGAAAATACTGCCGATGACTTCACCCAAACGGAACTCCTTCCGTTCGCCCAGCAGCAAGCCAGGACGCACGATGACCACATGCTCGAACTGCAGGCCCCGGATCTTGCCTTCCAGGTCGCCTTTGGTACGCAGGTAGAAGTTGGAAGATTCCGCATTGGCCCCCAAGGAGGACACCAGCAGGTACTGCCGTACGCCTTGTTGCCGGGCCAGTAAGCCGATCTGGGCGGGATACATACAGTCCACTTTGTACTGCGCATCCTGGGAGCCAGCCTGACGCAGGGTAGTGCCCAGCGCACAGAAGAGGTCGTCACCCTGGATCCTGGCAGGATCCGGCTGGTCGAAATCGAGCAATTCCTGCCGTAATTTCGGATGCTTCCGGTCCAGGGGGCGGCGCACGAGGGCCACTACTTCCCGATAATGCGGGCTGTTGAGCAGTTGTTCGACCAGTTCGCGGCCGACCAGGCCCGTCGCTCCCAGGACGAGGGCAATTTTTCCTTGCTTTTCCATAGGGTAAATCCGATGTTTGCGCAAAAATCGACAAACTTCAACTGTATGGACGATTTATCTATCATTGACTTCCACCCGGACTACCAGGCCGATTTCAAGCGGCTCAATGTGGCCTGGATCAGCCGGTACTTCCGTCTGGAAACCCACGACCTGGAGCAGCTGGACGATCCGCAACACCATATTCTCGACGCCGGCGGGTATATTTTGCTGGCCAGGACCGGGGTGGATATCGTCGGCACGGTGGCGCTGGTCCAGGTGCAGGAAGGCGTGTGGGAGTTGGCCAAAATGGCCGTCGATGAGGCTTTCCAGGGCCAGCAGATTGGCAAACGGCTCGGGGAGGCGGCCATTGCCCGGGTGCGCCGGCAGGGCGGCAAAGAAATTTTCCTGGAATCGAACCGCCGGCTCGCGCCGGCGCTGGCCCTCTACCAGCGGCTGGGTTTTCAGGAGGTACCGCTGCAGGAAACGCCCTATGCCCGCGCCGATATCAAGATGGCGCTGATGCTGTGAAGCTAGGTTAGAGCGCAGGGAAAATTTTGAACGATTAACCGTCCACCATAGAACATGCAACTGTCAGAAATCTGGATTTATCCCATCAAATCGCTCGGGGGCATTCCGCTGCCGGAAGCCCTGGTACAGCGTAGGGGCCTGCAATATGACCGGCGGTGGATGCTCGTGGATGCTGCCGGCCAATTCGTCACCCAGCGCGAAATCTCCGGCATGGCGCTGCTTGGCACCACGGTGGAGGCGCCCTGGCTGACGGTTTTTTCCAAAACGGACGCCACCCAGCAAATCCGGATACCACTGGAACTGCCGGCGGAAGCATTGGAAAAAATCATGGTGGAGGTTTGGAGTGCCCGCTGCGCGGCACGACTGATGCCGGCGCCCATCAACGGATGGTTTTCGGATATGCTGGGTCAGGACCTGCGCCTGGTGCAGATGCCGGATACCACCCGCCGGGCTGCCGATGGCCGTTACGCACCCAAGGGTCAGTACGTTAGTTTTGCCGATGGATTTCCATTCCTGATCATTGGCCAGGCCTCCTTGGACGATTTGAACAGCCGCCTGGCCGATCCGCTGCCGATGAATCGATTCCGGCCCAATTTCGTTTTCACCGGTGGTACCCCTTTTGCAGAAGATGCGTGGACGGACTTCCACATCGGCAACGTACCTTTCAAAGGGGTGAAACGCTGCGCCCGCTGCGTGATCACGACCATCGATCAGGAAACCGCCCTGCGTGCCCGGGAGCCGCTGAAGACACTAGCCACTTTTCGCCGGGTGGGCAACAACATCTATTTCGGTCAAAATGTGGTTTGGATGGGCGAGGCGGAAGAAGAGCGCCTACGCGTGAACGATCTGGTGGCAGTAACGAACGAATAGTCATTTGTAAAAGCAAATCTTATGTATCCAGCCAACATCCTCCAGACTTTTCAACAGCGCTTCGGCGAAGCGCCGGCCCTGGTGGTGCGTGCGCCGGGCCGTATTAACCTGATCGGCGAGCATACCGATTATAACGAAGGCTTCGTGCTGCCGGCGGCGATCGACCGCGCTATTTGGCTGGCCGTCTCGCCACGTGCCGACAGGACTATCAACCTCTATGCAGAGGACCTGCAGGAGGAGCACCTGGCCAGCCTGGATCAGCTGGAAAAATCCGGCAAAGGCTGGCCCGATTACCTGCTCGGCACCTTCAGCGAGCTGCAGAAGGACGGCCGGCAAACGGGCGGGGTGAGTGTCGTCCTCGGCGGTGATATTCCGCTGGGCGCCGGCCTGTCATCATCGGCGGCGGTGGAAAGTGGTATGTTGTTCGCTTTGAACGAATTATACGACCTGGGCTTGTCGCGTCCCGACCTCGCCCGCCTGGCCCAGCGTTCCGAGAACAACTTCGTCGGCATGCCCTGCGGCATCATGGACATGTTTGCCTCCCTGATGGGCAAGGCGGGTCATGCCCTGCAGATCGACTGCCGCAGCCTGGACTACCGGTACTATCCGGTTAATTTCCCCGACCATACCTTCTTCTTATGTAATTCCGGGGTGAAGCATCAACTCGTCGATTCCGAGTACAAGACCCGCCGGCAACAGTGTGAGGAGGGCGTGCGCCTGTTGCAACCCAGCTATCCGGCGGTGCGCAGCCTCCGCGACGCGACGCTGGAGATGCTCACCGCAGAACGCGGCCGCTTTCCGGAGGTGGTGTACAAACGCTGCCACTACGTGGTCGAAGAAAATGCCCGCGTGCTGGCGGCTAGTATGGCCCTCGACAAGGGGGAACTGGAGACCTTTGGCGAGCTGCTGTACCAGGCCCACCGCGGGGCGCAGCTGGAATTCGAGATCAGCTGCCCCGAGGTCGACTTTCTGGTGGATCTCACGCGTGACCTGCCTGGTGTGCTGGGCAGCCGGATGATGGGTGGCGGCTTCGGTGGCTGCACCATCAACCTGGTGCGCCGCGACGAAGTGGCTGATTTTCAAGCGTATGCCACCTGGCGCTATAAGGAAGCCTTTGACAGGGATATGCCCAGCTGGGAAGTGGCGCTGACCGATGGGGTGGGGCTGTGGCAGACAGCGGATAAGGGTTGATGAAGGTTGATAAAAATTAGTGGGTCAGAAGGTTTCCGGCGTATCCAGAATATTGGAATCGGTGTAATCAGGCACCCGGCCCTTCGGATCATGGCCATAGGTGTTCTCGCCCCGGTCGCCTTCGGCGAAGAGCATCCACAGGCTGTAAAATGGAATGATCTGGAACCAGCCGCTGTTGTTGCGGTCGTGGCAGCGTTTGGCGCCCTGGGCCCACATGAACCAGAGCACGGGGATGTACAGGATAAAGACTACTGCGATAGTGCTGCTATCCACTACGGCGAGATTGAGCAGACTGATCAGTACCGCAAAGGCCATGTAAATCAGGAGGGTGAGGCCATACTCGGTGCGACGGATGCGGCCTTCGAAGGAAAATGGGTGCTTGAACATAAGATTTGGGGTGTACGCGTGAAAAAAGACAGTGCAACATCGGAGCGGCAAGCGGCAGCCATAAAAAATTCCCTGCTATCGTCAGGGGGGCTGAGCAATAGCGGGGAAAGGAGGAGAAAACTGCGTGTTCATTTGGTTCTTAAAAAGTTGGAGCAAATATAATAATGTTTTGGTTATCCAGGCCGGTCACACTCAATATTTTAGCCTTCCGCCACATGGCTGCCAGCGCATCCACCTGGCCCCGGACGTTGTTGGATATAGCCGTGCCGTTGTCCGTGCCACAAAACGCTGCGCTACCTCTGCGCTGCGGGCAGTGTCAAAAGCATTTGCAAAAAAATGTCCACCGGCACTTTTAGTTGTTCGGTGCGCGGTTATCTTTGCAGCCGCTTCGTAAGAAAAGCGGTTTTATGGGCGATTTGGCACCAAAATTGGTAAAAAGTCGCCGTTGTTACCATCTACCGGCCGGATTAGCTCAGCGGTAGAGCAGCTGATTCGTAATCAGCAGGTCGAGGGTTCAA
>JBKJKS010000533.1:0-4032 GCA_046597295.1 Saprospiraceae bacterium | reverse complement strand
CTGCGCAGGGCGCTATTAAAACAAAAAACAAAGGCTACACACCGCCATGATTATCCATAACTTATTCAAAAAACTCCCTTTTAGCTGGTTGGCTTTTATGCCAATGGTCCTGTGTTTGCTGGTGCTGGCCTGTAACCCGCCCAAGCGGGTGGGCGGTCCGGTGCGGCCCAACCAGCCCGGCCGGCCGGGCGAGCGAAAACCGCAGTCGCCCATGGATACCGTGCGTTGGACGCCCGGCAATCCCAAGCCACCCATTAAGACCAACCCGGGCCGGCCGGGCGATCAGCCTTTCCGGCCGGGCGATACTTACCACCTGGCCTATTTGCTGCCTTTCCTGACCACCCAGGCAACCGGCAGTGCCGTCCCGGAAAAAAGCCGCCTGGCCGTACAATTCTACGCCGGCGCTAAAATTGCCCTCGAACAACTGTCCAGGGAGAAAAACCTCCATCTGGTCGTCGATGTGTACGATACCCAGGCCGAAGACGCCGATTTTCAGCGGCTGTTGACCAATCCGCGGCTGGAAAAAGCACAGGTCTTCATTGGGCCGGTGCGGGCCAGCCACCTCACAACCTTTGCCCAGTGGGCCAAGGCGCGGCGAAAGATCCTGATCTCGCCGGAGAGTCCCAGTACGGAGCTGACCACTCAGAATCCGGATTTTATCCAGATCAATCCCTCCCTGCAGGCGCATTGTGCAGCCATTACGCGTCATATCCGCCGGCAGCACAGCCCCGATGCTGTGACGCTGGTGTGTAAGGAAAAGGAGGCTGACCGGCTGCCCTATTTCCAGCAGACCAATCTCACGCTGGGCGGTACGCGCTTTGCCGAACTGATCGTACCCGACGCGACCACCTCTTTTGGGGGAATTGATCTGAAAAAATATTTGAAATACGGAAAAACGACGGTTTTCGTGCTTCCCAGCTGGTCCAGCCAGGATTTCGTGATGGCTTTTCTGCGCAACCTCAAGGCGGTGAAGGGGTCCAACCGCGTGGAAGTGTACGGCATGCCGCAATGGCAGAATTTTGAGGCCATCGAACCGGAATACCTGACGGCGCTCAATGTGCACATCAGTGCGGCCTCCTACCTGGATTACGACGCTCCGGCGGTCAAAACTTTTCAGCAGGCCTTCTACGAGGCGACCGGTACCCTGCCCGATGAGGATGGCTTCAATGGATACGACGTCACCATGTTCACGGGCAGCATGTTAAATCAGTATGGACTATCCTTTCCCAGCCGGCTGTCGGGCCAGGTCTTTCGCGGCCTGCGCAGCGATCTGCGGTTTGCACCAGTGTACATCACCACCGCAGCCGACGACCGCAACCCCTATGACTATCTGGAGAATGGTTTTGTACACATCCTCAAATTCGACCAGTACGGGTTCGTGCCGGCGAATTGATAAATCCACAAATTTGACCACGACGACACGACGGAACACGACGTACAGAGTTTTTCAACTGCATGTATGGCGTCGTGTTCCGTCGTGTCGTCGTGGTAGTCTATTTTCGCCATTTAATTTTCGAAAATCTAGGATGTGAACGCTTCCCGCGAAGAAAAACTCCGCACGGTCATCCGGCAGTCGCAACCCGACCTGACGGTGGTACTGGAGAACCTGGCCGACCCGCTGAACATTTCGGCGGTACTGCGTTCCTGCGATGCAGTGGGGGTCCGCGAAGTGTTCGTTATCTATACCAAAAACTACCTCGACAAGCGCGGCCTGGTGCTGGGTAAGCATACGTCGGGCGGCACGTTCAAATGGATCGACGTCTATCATTTTGAGGAGGTGGAAGAATGTTTCCGGCGGGTACGCGAGCGGTATGGGCGTATCCTGGCCACCCATTTGGGCGAACGGAGCAACTCGCTCTACGACCTGGACCTGACCCAGTCGACGGCCCTGCTCTTCGGCAACGAAGACGACGGCCTGAGCGCCGAAGCCCTGGCCCTGGCCGACGGCAATTTCACCATACCCCAGGCGGGCTTTGCCGAAAGCCTCAATATTTCGGTGGCCTGCGCGGTGACCTTGTACGAGGCCCGGCGGCAGCGGGCGGCACATGGATTTTACACGGAGCGATCAAAACTCACGGCGGAGCAGCAGGAACAACTGTTCGTGCGTTGGTCTGCTATGCTCCGGGAAAAGACCTATTTGCAGCAGCAAGCGATCGCCGTCGGCAAAGATTCCGGACCGCTGCTGCCGGTGTACGTGCAGCGCGACCCGGCCGCTCCGCCCAAGACGCAGATCCGGCCGCTGCCGCTGACGAATTTTGAACTATGAACCAGTCTACCTTGCAGCTTTCCATCATCATCCCGCTCAAAAACGAGGTCGAAAGCCTCCCCGAACTCGAAGCCTGGATCCGGCGGGTGGCCGAACAGCAGGCCCTCGACTACGAGATCCTGTTCATCGACGACGGCAGCACCGACGGTTCCTGGCGGGTGATCGAAGCGTTGCAAGCAGCCAATCCGCGGGTACATGGCGTTAAATTCCGCCGCAACTATGGCAAAAGTGCCGCCCTGCAGACCGGCTTCGAAGCGGCCCGGGGCGAAGTGGTGATTACCATGGATGCCGACCTGCAGGACAGCCCCGACGAGATACCGGAACTCTACCGTATGATTACCCGGGATGGCTACGACCTGGTCAGCGGCTGGAAACAAAAACGCTACGATCCGCTGACCAAGACTATCCCCACCAAACTCTACAATGCGGCGGCCCGCTGGATGAGCGGCATTTACCTCCATGATTTCAATTGCGGGCTCAAAAGCTACCGCCGCGAGGTGGTGAAAACCATCGAGGTATACGGCGAAATGCACCGCTATATTCCGGTCATCGCCAAGTGGTCGGGCTTTACCAACATCGGGGAAAAAGTCGTGGAGCACCGCGCCCGCCAGTATGGGGTCACCAAGTTCGGCTGGGAGCGTTTCGTCAACGGATTCCTGGACCTGGTCAGCATTTCGTTTGTGGGTAAGTTCGGCAAGCGGCCCATGCACCTGTTCGGTACGCTGGGGGTGCTGTTCTTTTTTATCGGTTTCGGTATCCTGGCCTACTTATCGGTCGCCAAGATGATCTATAACGAGTATGGCATCGCCGACCGCCCCTTGTTTTACTTCGGCATACTGGCCCTGATCGTGGGCAGCCAGTTGTTCCTGACCGGCTTTCTGGCCGAAATGATCAACCGGAATTCGGCCATCCGGAACGTGTACCTGATTGAAAAGGAAATCTGAAGGTGAAAATCATCCTCCTTTCTCCGGCCCATCCCCTGCGCGGCGGCATTGCCGCCTCCTCCGAACGGTTGGCGCAGGCGCTGCAGAGCGAAGCCCACCAGGTGGTGATTTACTCCTTTTCCCTGCAGTATCCGGGCTTTCTTTTTCCTGGGAAAACCCAGTACACCGATGATCCGCCACCACCGGACCTAACCATCAAAACCAAGCTCAACTCCATTAACCCCTTTAACTGGATTGGCGTCGGGCGCGCCCTGGCCCGTGAACGGCCAGACCTGGTGATCGTACGTTTCTGGCTGCCTTTTATGGGTCCGGCACTGGGCAGCGCACTGCGGGCCATGCAGTGGTTCTCCGGGCAGAAAATCAAGGTCACTGCCCTGGTGGACAACATTATACCCCACGAGAAACGTCCGGGCGACTACTGGTTTGCCCGCTATTTCGTGCAGGCCTGCGATGGATTTGTGGTCATGTCGCGCGCGGTCGGCGAAGAAATACGGCATTTTACGATGTCCAAACCCGTATCCTACGCCCCCCACCCTATTTACGACAACTATGGCGATCCGCTGGACATGGCCGATGCCCGGCGCCAACTGGGCATTTCACCCGACGTGCCACTACTGCTTTTTTTCGGATTTATCCGCGCCTATAAAGGATTGGACTTGCTCTTGCAAGCCTTAGCCTTGCAGCGAACGGTACGCACCGGTCCAGTACACCTGCTCATCGCCGGCGAATGCTATGATGATTGGACGATATATCAGGACATTATTGACGCCAGTAATTTAGGGTCTGTAGTGCATTTGTACACTGATTTTATCCCTGCCGAAC
>JBKJKS010000403.1:0-4096 GCA_046597295.1 Saprospiraceae bacterium | reverse complement strand
CACCAACGACCGCACCGACGTGGCGCGCTTCAGCACCGATCAGGGCAACCTGCGGTACCGCGCCGATCAGGATCGTAATTTCGTACTGCAGGCATCGGTCGGCTTCGGCTTTTAAAGTTTTAATCCTTGTTCGGCCAGGTGTCGGGTCAAAGACCGACCATACTCCCGGCCCCCAGCAGCCTCCGGCGGCACAATTTTTTTGACACACATTCCAAATCCGAACCTGCTACTGATGTTACGCAACAACACCTTTTCCCGCTATTTGCTGCCGGTATTTTTCCTGTTAATGCTCTGGTCGGCCTGTAAGAAAAACGACTTCCAGGATCCCGAACTGGCCGATCATGCCGCAGAATTCGCCTTTCCGCTGTTCACGACCGAGCTTACCTTACAGGATTTACTGTCCCAGGTCCTCAACGACTCGCTGTCCAACGACACCCTGCGGGTCAATTCCAACGGTACACTGACGCTGTTTTACACCGGTGACGTGGCCGAAAAAAAGGCGACGGATATCTTCTCGTTTTTTGCCGACAAGTTCGTACCCATCTACGACAGCCTGGAAAATTACCCGCTGGATCTGCCCGACGGCGTGACCATCAAGCAGGCCAGGCTGAAAGCGGGCACCCTGGAATTCATCATCAACAGCACGCTCAGCGATTCCATTACGGGTTATTTCGAGATTCCGCAGATGACCAAAAACGGTCAGGTTTTCCGGCAGCCGTTTAAGGCGCCCGGTAACAAATACTGGACGAGCGGACCGGTGGACATTACTGGCTACGAACTCAACGCCGGCAGCAATGAACTCACCTTCAAATACTTCGCTTATCTGCCGGACGGCACCCGGATCAATATCCCGCCCAATGGTTTCGTGCCGGGCGTGCTCATACCGTTCGCCGGGCTGGAGTTCAGTTATTTCGAAGGGTTTTTTGGCTATTCGACCTATCCGCTCACCCGGGACACCATCGAGATCAACATTAACCAGACCAATCTGGATGGGAATGTGCAGATAGAAAACCCGAAAATCACCATGCGTATTTCCAATTCCTGGGGCTTCCCGACCCGGGGAGTCGTGCGCTTTTTGAGTTTTATTGGCAAAAATGGCGAGGAACTCGAGCTCGTCACCACCAATGTATTCATGAACGACAGTTTGATCGACTTTCCGTACCCGTCGCTCAACGAGGTAGGCCAGACCAAATACCGGGACCTTGTGCTGGATGAAAGCAACTCGAACATCGCGGAAATATTCAATTCTCAACCCACCCGTCTGGTGTATGAACTGGGCGGGATTTCCAATGCCGGCAACGATCCCAGCATCATCGGATTTCTGACCGACAGCAGCAAGATCAGCCTGCAATTGCGGGTCGAGCTGGACCTGAAAGGATCGGTGAGAGACTTTGGCTCCGATCAAACCCTCGCGCTGGATTTCGGGGACTATGGTGGCCTCGATACCTCGAAGATCCGGGATGCCGAGTTCAAACTCGTCACGGAAAACGGTACGCCCATTTCCGCACTGCTACAGATGTACTTCCTCGATGGAGGCAGCAATCGCATCGATTCGCTGTTCAGCAACGGGCCGCAACTCCTGCTGGTCGCCGCACCCATCGGACCGGACAGTACGGCAGTGGGTATTACCCGGACCGAGCACTTTATTCCGATGTCGGCCAGCCGCTTCGACCGTATCCGGCAAGCCAGACAGGCCTTTTTACAAACTTCCTTCTCGACGGCCGAAAATGGCACGCGGACGGTCAAACTCATCGCCAGTAATAAGGCCATCATCAAAATGGGCCTGAAGGTCCGGACGAAATAAAGGTTTATTAAGGTTGATCAGGGTTGATTTATAAACCCTTATTAACCTTTATCAACCCTGATCAACCCTTCCATTTTAAACAGTCAGCCAGCTTCGAAAACATGCGTTTACACTATAAAACCGGCCTTCTCTGCCTTCTTTTTGCCGCCCAACTCTCCGCCCAGCAGGAGTTGATGCTCCAAACCCTGCCCGATCTGTGGCATAGCACGGCCATCAATCCGGCCTTTTTTCCGGATAGTCACCGGATAGCCATTGGCCTGCCGGCCTATTCGCTGGATGCATCCCACTCGGGTAATCTCACCTACAATGACCTGTTGCGCAAGGATGGAGACCGCACGGTGATTGACTTTGGTAATGCCATCGACAAACTGGAGGATCAGAATACGCTATACTTCGACCAGCGCATCGAAACCGTGTCGTTTGGCATCCGGCTGCCGGGCAACTGGTCCGTTCAGGCGGGCCATGCGAATCGCTTGACCGGTCTGGCCGTGTACCCAAAAAGTCTCCCCGAGCTCCTCTGGAACGGCAACGGGCCCTATATTGGTGAAAAGGTGGACTTCGGATTTCAAGCCCGTGTATTCGACTGGAATGAGTGGAGCGTGGGCCTCAGCAAGCATTTTAACAAAGTGTCGGTGGGCGCCCGCCTCAAGTACCTGACCGGCGTGAGTTCGCTGCTGACCGATAATGACCACCATTCGGCTACCGTTTTTACGAATCCGGATATTTATCAGCTCGAAATCGAGACCGATTACGGCTTTCATTCCTCTTCCCTTATTTCGGCGATCGATACCGCCGGCCGGGGGTTCAAAGTGGACATTGCCGATCTACAAGCCCGGGCCTTCACCAAAAACACCGGCATCTCGGTGGACCTGGGGGTGCAGTTGCGGGTGAGCGACCGGCTCACACTGAGCGCCAGTGTACTGGACTGGGGAGGCAAAATCAAGTGGAAAGAGGCGGCCAACTACTTCCGCAGCAATGGAAAATTCACCTATAACGGGGTCGTCTTTCCCGGCGCTCAGATCATCAACGGCAGCGATAGCCTGAGTTTCGACCAAAAACTCGACACCCTGAACGATATTTTTCAGTTCAAAAAAACGGCGGAGGAATTCACTACGAAGCTGCCGGAGCGCATTTACCTCGGCGCCACGTTCCAGTTGACCGAGCACTGGGGGCTTGGCATCAGCGGCTTTGCCCAGAACAACGACAACCACCGGGTAGGTGGCCTGGGCGCCAGTGTCCGCTGGCTGCCGGTCCGCTGGCTTTCGCTTGGCGCAATGTACAGCATCAACCGCCGCTCCGCGGCCAACCTGGGTTTTCACGTCGTAATGAAGCCCGGCCCCGTTCAATTCTACTTCATGTCGGATAACCTGGCCAATGCTTTCACGCTGAAAAGCAGCCCGGCGGTGAACCTGCGGACGGGCATGTCGCTGGTTTTTTGATTCCGCTCTAACCTATTGTGCAAGTGGCTGGGAACGCGGATGACGCGTATGCAAGCAAACGCGGATAAAACGGATTTTAAAATCCGTTTCATCCGCGTCTGGCACATCCGCGTCATCCGCGTTCCCATTCACCGCAGCAATGCTCCGCAAGCACCTTATTTCACGCCGTCGCCGCCTGCAAAAACTGCTTTTCGTACAATTCCCGGTATCTGCCATTTGGCAGGTCCACCAGGGCATTGTGGGAACCGAATTCCTGCACCTCGCCTTTCTCCAGCACCAGAATATTGGTCGCATGGCGAATCGTGCTCAATCGGTGCGCAATGATGATGCTCGTGCGGCGGGCGATCAGCCGCTCGATCGCGAACTGGATAATACCCTCCGATTCGGGGTCGATGGAGGAAGTGGCCTCGTCCAGAATGAGGATCTCGGGCTGGAACACCAGTGCCCGGACGAAAGAGATGAGCTGGCGCTGGCCCATCGAGAGGGTAGCACCACGCTCCATGACCTGGTAATGGTAGCCGCCGGGCAGCTGCATAATGAAATCGTGCGCGCCGATCATTTTGGCGGCTTCGATGGCCTGCTCTTCCGTAATGGTGCTGTCGCGCAGGGTAATGTTCTGCAGCACCGTGCCGGAGAACAGGAACACATCCTGCAGCACGACCGCAATGTGGCGGCGCAACGTATACACGTCGTAGTCGCGCAGGTCGTGGCCATCCACCCGAATATGACCACCCTGGATTTCGTAAAAACGGTTGAGCAGACTGATGATCGTCGTCTTGCCGCTGCCCGTACTGCCGACGATGGCCAGCGTCTCGCCGGGGTGGATGTTGAACGATACGCCCTTCAAAACAGG
>JBKJKS010000265.1:0-6362 GCA_046597295.1 Saprospiraceae bacterium | reverse complement strand
CCAATAACCAATAACCAATAACCAATAACCAATAACCAATAACCAATAACCAATAACCAATAACCAATAACCAATAACCAATAACCGTCATGCTCAACGTCAAAAACGAAGTTCTGGTCCGGGTCTATCTGGTGTGCGCACTGGTGGTCCTGGCTGCCTTCGTGATTTTTGGGCGGCTGTACCAACTGAGCGTCGTGCAGGCCCCGAAATGGGAAGCCAAAGCCGATAGCCTGTTCATTAAATGGGTCGACGTCAGCGCCGACCGCGGCAACATCCTGGCCGACGACGGCAGCCTGCTGGCCACGTCCCTGCCCTTTTTCGACGTGCACTTCGACATCAAGTCCGAGGGCCTGACCGAAGAATTATTCAACCAGCATGTGGACAGCCTTTCCTGGCTGCTGGCTACTTATATTGATCAGCAGTACACGCCGGGCGCCTACAAAGACTGGCTGATCAGCCTGCGTCTGGCCCCGGAAGATACCCGCGGTATCCGCTACGTGCCGATCGCCCGCGACCTGCCCTACAGCAAAATGATGCTGGTCAAGAGCTTCCCGATCTTTCGGCTGGGCCGCCGGGCTGGATTCATCGTGGAGCAAAAACCAACCCGCGAGCGGCCGTTCAAAATGCTGGCCCAGCGCACCATCGGCTACACCCGCGAGGGCGCGCTGCCGGTGGGTCTGGAAGGCAGTTTCGACAACATACTGGGCGGTTCGCTGGGCAAACAACTACGCCTGCGCGTGCCCGGCGACGTCTACATTCCGGTCGGCGACCTGGCCGAAATAGAACCGGAAGCCGGGAGCGACGTAGTGACCACCCTCGACATCAACATCCAGGACGTGGCCGAAAATGCCCTGCTCAACGCCTGCAAAGTCCACAATGCCGACCACGGCTGTGCCATCGTGATGGAAGTGAAAACCGGCGCGATCCGGGCCATGGCCAACGTCGGGCGGACACCGGATGGCTGGTGGGAAACCTATAATTACGCGGTGGGCGAACGCGTGGAACCCGGCTCCATGTTCAAGCTGGCCTCCTTCATGGCCATGCTGGAAGACGGCTTTATCAGCGATTTTGATGAGAAAATCCCGGTTTTTAAGTGGAAAGTCAAGATTTACGACGAAGAATTGATCGATGCGGTGCCCCATGGGCTGGACAGTATGACCCTGCGTCAGGTCTTCGCCCAGTCGTCCAACGTGGGAACGGCCACCTTAGCGCTAAAAAACCACAAAGCCCAGCCGGCCGCTTTCGTACAGCATTTGCGCGATTTCGGCCTGGACAAGTCGACGGATATCGAAGTGGGCGGGGAGGAGGAACCGATCGTTAAAAACCCGAACGACCCGAAAAGCGAGTGGTCGGGTACTACGCTGCCCTGGATGAGCATCGGTTACGAACTGCTGCTTACGCCGCTGCAGCTGCTCACCTTCTACAATGCCGTAGCCAACGACGGGCGCATGATGAAACCCTACCTCGTGCAGCGCACCGAGCGCTACGGCGACATCGTCAAGCAGTTCAGTCCGGTCGTGGTGCGACGCAGCATCGCTTCCAAAACGACCATCGCCAAGGCCAAGGAATTGCTGCGGGCAGTGGTCACCGAAGGCACGGCCAAGAACATCCGCACCGATAATTACGCCATCGCCGGCAAGACCGGTACGGCACAGCTGAATTACCACAAGTTCCGGGCGAGCAAGGGCATCCGCCACCAGGCCGGATTCTGCGGCTTCTTCCCGGCGGATAAGCCGGTGTACTCCTGCATCGTCGTGATCAGCGAGCCCGAACGCGGCGGTTACCACGGCGCCGAAGTGGCCGCACCGGTCTTTCGCGCCATCGCCGACAAATGCTTCGCCATGAAAACGGAATTGCACGCGGCGGTGAACGAGCAGCCGGCCCCGAAACTGGCCACGGCCATGCTGCCGCGCTACGATGCCGGCGCCAAAAATGACCTGCGGGCGGCGATGAAATGGCTCAATCTGCAGCACTTCGAGCCGGGCGACCTGCCCGACTGGGTGGTGAGCATGACCCGCAACGATTCGCTGCTGCTGATGCATCGCTTCGTGGGCGATAAGACGGTGCCCAGCGTTATTGGCATGGGACTGAAAGATGCCCTGTACTTACTGGAAAACCGCGGCTGCCGGGTCCGCGTGGAAGGGGTGGGGAAGGTGCGCCGGCAAAGCCTGGCGCCGGGGGGCCGGGGCGGCGGGAATACGACCTGTGTACTGCAACTGGAGTGAAATTACTATTCCGCGGCTTCAAAGGAAACGTTGCGGTAGATTTTTGACAAGCTAACTTTTACATCGATGCTCTGAAAATGTATTTCGCTGTCCAGGCCGGAGGCCTCGGAACTGCGCCATAGGGCCGGGTCTTCCTGGCGAAGGAAAGAATCAATTTGTGGGCTATCCTGGCGGATCAGGATGTACTCGCGGAAAGAGGAGAGGGTCTTGTAATGGGTAAATTTCTCAATGCGATCGTACCGGCCGGTCGAATCAGAAAGCACTTCGATAATGAGGATGGGGTTCAAAATTGCGCCGACTTCCTCAGCAGCGAATTCAGGTTGGCCAGTGACTACGAGCGCATCCGGGTAGTGATAAATGCGCAATTGAGGCAGGTAGATTTTGGTATCACTGTTGAAAACCTCGTAGTCTGGCTTGGCTTCTAAATGGCCATACAGTTGAAAAAATACGTTACCAGCAATACGAAGATGGGGAGGAGTTGCGCCAGCCATAGGGAAGATTAAGCCATTGACGAAAGAATGTTTTTGCTCGGAGGTGCGCTCCATTTCCAGGTACTCCGCCTCAGTGTAGCGACGGGTTTTGGAAGAAGCAGACGATAGTGGAAGCGTAGTAGCAGTCATGATTCAACAAGTTGAGAATACAAAAATACGCAAAATGCGCTTACGCCAGCTCCTCCACAACGTCCAAGTTCTGGACACGTCCGGCGACTTCGATCCCGAAGTCGGCGCCATCCGCTTCGATTCGCGGCAGGTGCAGCCCGGCGACGTGTTCGTAGCGGTGCGGGGAGTACAGGTGGACGGGCATCAGTTCATTGACCTAGCGATTGAAAAAGGAGCGGCAGTCATCGTGGCGAATGCCGGATCAAGCCATTCCGTATTCCGTATTCCGTATTCCGTATTCGTAAAAGATTCCGCGGAGGCACTGGGCATAATGGCGGCTAATTATTATAATAATCCGTCTAATGAATTACAACTCGTCGGCGTGACCGGCACCAACGGCAAGACCACCACGGTCACGCTGTTGCACCAGCTGTTCAGCCGGCTCGGCTACCGCTGCGGACTGATCGGCACCGTCGAAAACCGCATTGGCGACGCGGTAATACCCAGCACCCATACCACGCCCGATGCCGTGCGACTACAGGCGCTGCTGCGCGAAATGGCCGACGCCGGTTGCAGCTACGTATTCATGGAAGTCAGCAGCCACGCCGTCCATCAGCGCCGGATCGCCGGGGCAGTCTTCGCCGGCGCCGCCTTCACCAACCTGACCCACGACCACCTCGACTACCACGGCAGCTTCGCCGGCTATCGCGACGCGAAGAAGAAGTTCTTTGATGTATTGCCGGCCAACGCCTTTGCCCTGACCAATGTGGATGATCGCAACGGGGAGTTCCTGCTGCAAAACACCGCCGCTGCCAAATACACCTACGGCCTGAAAAAACCCGCCGACTATAAAACCAAGGTGCTGGAAAACAGCCTGAACGGTCTGTATCTCCAGCTGGACGGCGAAGCCATCCATGCCCGCCTGATCGGCGAGTTCAATGCCTACAACCTGACGGCGACCTACGCGGTGGCCCAACTGCTGGGTAAGTTTACTAAACCCCAAAGGTTTAGTAAACTGGAAATCCTCACCGCTTTGAGCGATCTGCGCGGCGCGGAGGGACGCTTCGAATCCGTGGCACACCCGACGAAACCGAGTTGCATCGGCATCGTCGACTACGCCCACACCCCCGATGCCCTGGAAAAAGTGCTGGAAACCATCCAGAAATTGAAGAAAAAGACCTCCAGGGTGGTCACCGTGGTTGGTTGTGGCGGTGATCGGGACAAGGCCAAGCGGCCCCTGATGGCCCACGCGGCGGCCCGCTGGAGCGATCAGGTGATCCTGACCAGTGACAACCCCCGCACCGAAGAACCGGCGCAAATCCTTCGGGAGATGGAGGCTGGCCTGCAGGCCGATGACCTGCGCAAGTCGCTGACCATCGAGAACCGCGAGCAAGCGATCAAGACGGCAGTACGCCTGGCCCAGGCCGGCGACATCGTGCTGGTGGCCGGCAAAGGCCACGAGAAATACCAGGACATTCAGGGGGTCAAGCACCCTTTCGACGATAAGGAAGTATTGGAAAAATACTTTCAGGAATAAATAGTGCTGCCAAGCGGCGGCACCAGAGAGCTTATAGTGGAGGACTATTCTTTTGAGCAGGTTGCGGGGCGATGAAATATTGCACCCCAACCAAATTTTGTCAGACAAGCGAGCGGGGAGACCTTTTACCCATTCGCCACATTACAACACCATGCTGTACCATCTATTCGAATATCTGCGCAAAACATACCCCGATTTACCGGGGGTGGGCTTGTTCCAGTACATCTCGTTTCGGGCTGGACTGGCGATGCTGCTGTCGCTGATGATTTCGCTGGTGATTGGCAAGCGTATCATCCACTGGCTACGGGCCCTGCAGATCGGCGAAACGGTGCGTGACTTAGGGCTGGCCGGTGAAAACCTGAAAGTGGGTACGCCGACGATGGGCGGTATTATCATCATTGCGGCTACGCTGGTGCCCTGTTTTTTGCTGGCGCGGCTCGACAATGTGTACATCCTGATCATGCTGGTCGCTACGATCTGGATGGCGACCATCGGATTTATTGACGACTATATTAAAGTATTCAAGAAGGATAAAAAAGGGTTGAAAGGCATTTTTAAAGTCCTGGGCCAGGTGGGATTGGGCTTGATCGTCGGGATCGCCATGTTGTTGAGTGATGAGGTCGTGGTGCGCATGGAGCCGGCGGTGGCGGCTCAAAATGGTTACGAGGTGGTGGGCAAGTCATTTGCCAAAGAGCGGGATGCGAACAGTTATAAAGAGATGGTCCACGTAAAGGCCCCGATCACCAACGTGCCGTTCTTTAAAAACAATGAGCTGGATTACTCGCGGGTGCTGTGGTTCATGGGCGATAATGCGCGCGATCTGGTGGGGCTGGTGTTCGTGGTCATGGCCATTTTCGTGATCACCGCAGTGAGTAACGGCGCCAACCTGACCGATGGACTGGATGGATTAGCGACGGGTGTTTCGGCCATCGTCATCATGGTGCTGGGCATACTGGCTTACCTGAGCGGCAACTCGGTGGCGGCAGATTTCCTGAAGATCCTGTATATCCCCTACAGCGGCGAGTTGGTCATTTTTTCGGCCTGTCTGCTGGGCGGTTGCATCGGCTTTCTGTGGTACAATACCTATCCGGCGCGGGTGTTCATGGGCGATACGGGCAGTCTGACCCTGGGCGGCATTATTGCGGCGCTGGCCATCCTGATCCGCAAAGAGCTGCTGATTCCCATCCTGTGCGGGGTGTTCCTGGTGGAAAATCTGTCGGTGATCGCGCAGGTGTGGTATTTCAAGTACACCAAGCGAAAATACGGCGAGGGCCGCCGCATTTTTCTGATGTCGCCTTTGCATCATCATTACCAGAAGCAGGGGCTGCATGAAGTGACTATTGCCGTGCGTTTTTGGATTGTGCAGATCCTGCTGGCAGTAGCGACCATCATTACCTTAAAAATAAGGTGAGCAGTGTGTGGATTGGAACGCGGATGACGCGGATGCAGGCAAACGCGGATAAAACGGATTTTTTAAATTGTATTATTATGGAACTGCTTTATAAAGAATTGACGGAGAAGATAATTAAAGCTTTTTATGATGTCTATAATGAGTTGGGATATGGGTTTTTAGAAAGGGTTTATCAGAATGCTTTACATTTTGAATTGAAAGCACGCGGTCATCAGGTGGAGGTACAAAAGGAAATAAAAGTCTATTATAAAGGGGTAGAAGTGGGATTGTACTATGCGGACATTGTAGTGGATAATAAAATCATTCTGGAATTGAAAGCAGCGGAGACCCTGGTGGAAGAACATGATCATCAATTGCTTAATTATTTGCGTGGTACCGATATGGAGGTTGGATTAATCCTAAATTTTGGCCCAAAACCCATATTTCACCGCAAAGTATTTGCAAACAACCTCAAGAAACTGCATTAAAAAAATCCGTTTTATCCGCGTTTGCCTGCATCCGCGTCATCCGAGTTCCAATTCATCAAACAGTCCCAAGAAACTGCATTAAAAAAATCCGTTTTATCCGCGTTTGCCTGCATCCGCGTCATC
>JBKJKS010000146.1:0-6834 GCA_046597295.1 Saprospiraceae bacterium | reverse complement strand
GCTGCGCCTGCTTTGCGTCTTTTACCCGTTTGTCGCTTTCAGCCAGGCCGATACGGTACCGCCGCAGGTGGTGTGCAAGGCCTCTATGTCCATTACTATGCCTTTATGTGGCTATTTTGGATTCTCCTTGCAGCCTTATGAACTGCTGGAAAACTATTCGGATAATGCCACTCCGGCGGCGCAACTGGAAGTGCGGGCGCGCCGCGCTTGCTCAGGAAGTGGATTTCCGGAAATTCCGCCATACTCCCAATTGCAGCCGCTGTTTTTTTCAATCAACGATTTATATCACTTTTTCCCCATGGAAATATGGGCACGTGACCTGGCCGGCAATACAGCCATGTGTACGACAAATGTTTCCTTCTTCGATGGAACTGCCTCCTGCGATCCAGGGATGTATATCTGGGTGAGATTTGCGGATATAAATAGCGTTGTGCAGGGTGTAGCAATAGATATTATTGGCGATCGCTGTCCCGGAGACACGTTGATAATCAGCGGATTGGCTCAGGATTTTGGATTCGGCAATACTATTCCCAGTGGTTATCAAGCCAGTGTTACGCCTACTAAAAACACGAATCCACTCAACGGTATTAGTATTCATGATCTGTTTTTAATTTCCCAGCATCTATTGGACATAACGCCGCTAACGAATCCATTACAACTCATTGCGGCGGATGCCAATCAGGATGGCCAGATTACCCGGGACGATCTGCTGGTATTACGCCGGCTGATGGGCGGGGTAATCGCACAATTACCCAATGGTCGTTCCTGGCGGTTCGTGCCGGATGATTTTATCTTTGATCCACTCTTGCCACTGGTTTTTCCAGAAAAAATCGACATATCCGGCACGAGCCCTATAGCGCCGACTTCCTTTGTTTTCAAAGGGGTAAAAATAGGCGACGTGGATTTTTCGGCGGATCCGGGGCTATAGGCGACTGTCGGTCTGCACGTATATTTACCCCACATCAGTTGGGGCCCGGCGCTTTGCGTCGCTACACCATCATTCAAGTTGCGGAACGTATAATACTCAAAATGTCATGGCTACACCGTCCGATGCCTCCCCTCCTAAAGGAAAATCCAAAAAGCCAACCGATGCCGACCGGTTGCTCGAATTCATGCGCCAACTGGACCATCCATTAAAGGAAGAAGTAGAAGCCGTGCGCGCCATTATCAAGGGCGCGCATCCCAATATTTCGGAACGCATAAAATGGAATGCGCCGAGCTATTATACGACGGCCGATCTGGTGACTTTTAACCTGCGGTCGTTCAAAAGGGTACACCTGGTTTTTCATCATCAAGCGATTACCGGCATTGACTCGCCCCTGCTGGAAGGAGATTATAAGGACCGGCGAATGATGTATTTCGATAATATGGAAGCAGTGGAGCAGCACCGGAAGGCGTTGCAGCGGATCGTCCACGCTTATGTAGAGTTGGCGGAAGGCCCTAAATAGGGCAGTGGAATTTATTCCGCTCCTGGAACACTATAAACGGGTATGAAATACAGTTGACGCGCTAATCTTTGAACGGAACAGCGTGCAAATACCAAACCGCGCTCAACCAACTATTCAAGCGAAATAAATTTCGCCCTCCATGCATACGCTCCTTACCTGGCTGTTGGCAGCTGTCTGGATCATCAACGGGCTTTTCTGTAAAGTGCTCGGGCTGGTCCCACGCCATGAACAGATCGTTGCCCGTATTTTGGGTAACGCCCAGGCCGGTTTTTTGACGAAAGCCATTGGGTTTGCTGAAATACTCCTGGCCGTCTGGATTTTGAGCCGCATACGATCGCGTTTAAATGCCACATTACAGATGATTATCGTGGCCGCTATGAACATTATTGAAGTTATACTCGCCCCCGATTTATTACTTTTCGGCAAGTTCAATGCCTTTTTTGCCGGGCTGTTTATCCTGGTGGTTTATTATCACGCCTACAGCCTGCCTAAAAGTTTACCTCAACCCGTTTAGCGTGTTCGCATTCCTAAAAAATCACCCTTTTGCGGTGGAAGCGTTCTTCGAAACGTCCCTGGTGCTCACCTTCGCCGTACCCAAAGCGGCATTGGAAGGGCTGATCCCCGCCTGTCTAAGCCTGGATACCTTCGACGATCGCTGGGCATTCATCGCGGTGGCCCTGGTGCAAACCAAAAATTTGCGGCCGAAAGGATTTCCACAGTTTATGGGCAATGATTTTTTTCTGATCGGGTACCGCATTTTTGTGCAGTACCACAATCAGGCGGGCAAAAGACTGCGCGGTCTGTACATCCTGAAATCGGAAACCGATCGAAAGAAGATGGAAGTGTTGGGCAATACATTTACCCATTATAACTACACCACTACGGACATACAGCAAAGCCACCGCAACCACCAGACCGAGATAAAATCCACGCGTTCCGACTTTTACATACGCGTGGAGACCGAAAATGCGGACGTTGCGTTGCCCGAGCATTCCCCTTTTGCCGACTGGAAGGAAGCGAGAAGATTTGCCGGCCCTCTACCATTTACGTTCACCTACAATGAAAAGCAAAAACAGGTACTGATTATCGAAGGCGTCCGGCAGCACTGGAAACCCAGCCCCGTCCAGGTAGTCGACTATCACATTTCGTTTTTAAATGCACTCCGGCTCCCGGAAGTCGTGCTGGCCAACGCTTTTATGATCAAAGACATTCCGTACTACTGGAAAAAAGGCAAAACAGAACCATGGAACGGCTAAGAAAACCCGGGCAGGGCGTCTGGAACATCATCCGGTTTAACTGGCACTTTTATGCGCTGGCGGCCGGGCTGGTGGTGCTCCTGCTTCTATGCACGCCTTTTTTACCCGTGCCTTACCGGATTTTCGGCCACCTGGCTGGTTGGCTGGTACTCACCCCTACCCTCCTCTCCTTACTGGTTTCTTACTACGTCTACGATGCATCCGGCCTGTACCGGCTCGACTGGCTAAACGGATTGCGCATCCCGTCGGCGGGCAAATTCGTGAATATCAACGCCGGCTTCGACGAGACCAGCGGTCTGCTACAGGCTAAATTTCCGGCCGCGGAGCTGGTGGTGTTTGATTTTTATAACCCGGAGACGCATACGGAAGTCTCCATCCGGCGCGCCCGAAAGGCCTATCCGGCGTATCCGGGCACCCAAGCGGTAAGTACCGACCACCTGCCCCTGCCGGATGGCTACGCGGAGGTGATTTTTATCATTTTTGCCGCCCATGAGATCCGAAACGAAACGGAAAGGATCGCTTTTTTCCGGGAACTGCATCGGATATTGAAATGGGACGGTAAGATCGTGGTGACCGAGCACCTGCGCGACCTGCCGAATTTACTGGCCTATAACCTGGGGGCTTTTCATTTCCTGCCGGAAGCTGCCTGGCGCCGGTCATTCCAATCTGCAGGCCTACAGGTTTCGAAAGAAATAAAGTTCACGCCCTTCGTCACCACTTATATGCTGGAACATGGAACTACAGATTAGAGTCGTCGGCTGGATGCTCATTCCACTGGCTTTGCTGCACATTATCTTCCCCCGGTATTTCAACTGGACCCGGGAGCTCAGCACGCTGAGCCTGGTTAACCGGCAGATGGTGTACGTGCATACGTTCTTTATCGCGCTGGTGCTGCTGCTGATGGGCTTGTTATGTGTGCGCTCTTCCCGGGAATTGGTAGACACGCCGCTGGGTCACCAAATCGCTCTGGGCTTTGGCATTTTCTGGATCCTCCGGTTATGTATCCAGTTTTTCGGTTTCTCCCCGCACATCTGGCGGGGCAAGAAATTTGAAACCGGCGTGCACATTGCATTTTCGGTGCTGTGGCTGTATTTGAGCACGGTGTTTTTCTGGGTGTACTGGATGGGGAAGGGTGCTTAGCGGGCTGCTTTTAGCGGTATAGATACGGTGTTGTATCGTGTTGATTTTCATACACTTGGCAACCCTACCCCTAACCCCTCCCCCGAAAGGGAGGGGGACTTCATCGTGGTGTTTCCTGATGATTTCAAAAACCTTCAGTACAGCACAATTTCAAAATGTAACCAATAAATTCCTTAAGTCCTGCTCAATCAAGTTCCCCACCCCTTTACAGGGAGGGGCTACCTCTAAGGCGGGCAATGCTCCATCCAATTGATTACCAAATCTCATCAATCCCCCCGAAAGGGAGGGGGACTTCATCGTGGTGTTTTCCTACACGACTTTACTACCTCGTGAAAAATAATTTTCAGCGGGAAAACCATAGCATTTTTTCAATTTTTCGCCACCTGGCTTTGGCTTTTTCAACGCAAATTGTTTTATTTTTGCCCGTCGCTTCGCTAGAAAAAGACGTTTATAAAACAAAATCGGTCGAAGACCATGGGTGAACTGAAAAATACCGCAAAAAAGGGGAACTTGGCCGCCATAAAAAACGGTGTGAAGGCCCAGCCACCAATCCGCCTTCGCCTGAAAGAGGCTATAGCGGGTAAACCGGCCAAGACTCAAGACACGCCGCCCATGACAGAGGTAAGATATACGGAAGACGAAATCAGATCACTCGACTGGCGCGAGCATATCCGCCTGCGCCCGGGGATGTACATCGGTAAGCTCGGCGACGGCGCCAGCCCCGACGACGGCATCTACGTGCTGCTGAAGGAAGTCCTCGATAACTCGATCGACGAGTACACCATGGGACACGGCAAAGCCATCGACGTGAGCATTAACGAGCAGGGCGTGACGGTGCGCGACTACGGGCGCGGCATTCCGCTCGGCAAGGTGGTCGACGTGGTGAGCAAGATCAACACCGGCGCGAAGTACGATTCCAAGGCTTTTAAAAAGACCGTCGGCCTCAACGGCGTCGGTACCAAGGCGGTGAACGCCCTGTCCGAATCGTTCCGGGTCACCGCCGTGCGCGACGGTCAGTCCAAAACGGCGGACTTTCAATTCGGCAACCTCCAGAAAGACGGCAAGATCGAGCCGAGCAAGGAAGAGAACGGCACGATCATCCACTTCAAGCCGGACAGCGGGATGTTTCGAAATTTCCGCTGGGTGTTCGAATACGTGGAACAGCAGCTCTGGAACTACGCCTACCTGAACGCCGGGCTGCGCATCAATTTCAACGGCAAGAGCTTTATTTCCAAGCATGGCCTGCTCGATTTGCTGGAGAAAAAGACCGGCGCCGAGCACGTGCGCTACCCCATCATCCACCTGCGCGGCGAGGACGTGGAAATCGCCATGACCCACGGCGACCACTACGGCGAGCAGTACTACTCCTTTGTGAACGGCCAGAACACCACGCAGGGCGGCACCCACCTCAATGCGTTCCGCGAAGCCCTGGTCAAGGTGACGCGGGAGCACTTCAAAAAGCAGTTCGACGCCAAGGACATCCGCGAGAGCATCATCGCCGCGGTATCGATCCGGGTGGAAGAGCCGGTGTTCGAGAGCCAGACCAAGACGCGGCTCGGTTCCGAGCGCATGGCGCCCGAGGGCCAGGCGGTACGCACCTTCATGAGCGATTTTCTGGGCAAGGCCCTCGACGATTTTCTGCACAAGAACCCGGAAGTGGCCAAGGAAATGCTCAAGCGCATCCAGCAGTCGGAGCGCGAGCGCAAGGAGATCGCCGACGTCAAAAAGATCGCCAACCAACGCGCCAAGGCGGCCAATATCCACAATAAGAAACTGCGCGACTGCCGCTACCACCTCAACGAGAAGGCCACCGAGGAAGCACGGCTGGCCAGCACCATCTTCATCACCGAGGGCGACTCGGCCAGCGGTTCCATCACCAAAGCCCGGCTGGTGGACAGCCAGGCGGTGTTCAGTCTGCGCGGCAAACCGCTGAACTGCTTCGGGATGACCAAAAAAGTGGTCTACCAGAACGAGGAATTCAACCTGCTGCAGCATGCCCTCAACATCGAGGATTCGCTGGACGACCTGCGCTATAACCGCGTGGTGATCGCCACCGACGCCGACGTGGACGGTATGCACATCCGCCTGTTGCTGCTCACCTTTTTCCTGCAGTTCTTCCCCGATCTGGTGCGCAACGGCCACCTCTACATCCTCGATACGCCGCTGTTCCGGGTGCGCGACAAACAGCAGACGTTCTATTGTTATTCCGAGCAGGAAAAGCAGCGAGCGATCAAAAAACTGCGTGGTAAACCGGAGATCACCCGCTTCAAAGGTTTGGGCGAGATCAGCCCCAACGAGTTTGCCGACTTCATCGGCGAGAACATCCGCCTGGATCCGGTCATCCTGCCCGAAGACACCAACCTGGATCACGTGCTGAGCTACTACATGGGCAAGAACACGCCGGAGCGCCAGGATTTCATCATTGAAAATTTGCGAGTGGAACAAGACATTATTGACACGCCGGAGGAAGAGGCGCAGATATTGCCGGAGGTGGAGGAAGTGGGGGGCTAGGGGAATACTGCTTCATGTTCATTACCGATTCGATTTGCTGGTCAGCGTTTTCTGCTTTCGCTGCCGATTGTTGTGAATTGCAATTTCTTTTGAGAAATCATACTATTTTTGTAGAAACAGCCAGACCATGAGTTATCGCGATGTCATTACTTTCGAGCCAGGTAAACGCAGCGGCCAGCCTTGCATTCGGGGGCTGCGCATTACGGTCTATGATGTGCTGAGTTACTTAGCGGCTGGCATGAGCATGGAAGAAGTATTAGACGATTTCCCAATGCTGACGCGCGAAGATATTCTCGCCTGCCTGGCTTTTGCTGCCGAGACCGAACGTACCCGTCTTTTTGCTGCAGCTTAAATCTTCCCCATGCTGCTCATCGACAATAATTTGTCGCCTAAACTGGCCGATCAGATAGAAAACTTGCTTCTCCTGCAAGCCGCTGATATTCAAAATTTAATAGCCAATCCGCAATACGGATTGATGA
>JBKJKS010000036.1:0-2985 GCA_046597295.1 Saprospiraceae bacterium | reverse complement strand
GGTCTTTTATCCCGGTGGCGATTTCAAAGCCCTCCTGAAGAAGATCTGGACCAACGTGGCGAAATACGTCCAAAAAGAAGGCGCCGTTTCGGTTGATCCCGCCGTTGATAGCGACTACGACCGCGGCGAAACGGTAGAAATGTATCTCTACGCCGACGGGGTGCCGGTGGCGTTCAAGGTGTTGGATGCGGCGGACGAAACCGTATTCGAGGCCGATCAGGTCGCCGCACTGACGCAGTGGCTGGCCGGTTTACCCGCCGGCCGGCTCGACCATCTCTCCCCCGCACTGCGCGGCACGTGGCTGGCCTGGCGTTTTGCCGAAGCCTGCGCCCGCCACGGCGCTATCGTCCCGCAATTGCTTTCGGTGGAGGATGGCCCATGCATCGTGCGCTGGTTGCCGGCGCTCAATCAGGAAACGGTGCGCACGGTGTTCCAGCAGCTGGCGGCGGTACTGCCCGGCGGTTTGCTGCATTATATTTCGGACGATGACGTTTTCGCGCCCGTCAAGCGCGACTATGCCCAGGCTTTGCTGTCTGTTTTCATTAGCCACTACGTGCATACGGCGCATGGCCTCGAGACAGCACAAATGCAGGAACCCATCGTTGCGCTCTTTGCCGACGGCGAGCCGCAAACCTTCGAGCGCTTCGAGACCCGCGAGTACCCGGCCGCTATCGCGCTGTGGCTCAATCGCTTTTTCCTCGGTGAAAAGGATAGCGTACCCGTGCTGGTCGTTGCTGAACCGGAAGACGTCCCGGAAACTTTCGAGGTCAGCCTGTCCATCGAAGACCGCCGCAATGTGTTGCGCCCGCCCGTGCCCCTGCGGGAGGTGTTCGCATCGTCGGCTTTTGCAGCCACCCGGCTCGAACTCCTGCGCGACCTGAGTACGCTGGCCGATTTTTTCCCCGACCTGCGCGGGCTGCTTACCAACAAGGGGGAAAGGCCCCTGCGCTACGCTGCCCGCGATTTTGCCCAGATTTTACTGGAGAAACTGCCCATTATTGCCCTGTTCGGCCTGCGCGTGCTGTTGCCTAAGTCTTTGTCCAAGATTCTGCGTCCGCAACTCAGTCTGCGGTTGAGCGAAAACCCCGGCCGGGTGTTCAGCAATTCGATGCTCAGTTTGCAGGGTATGCTGAAATACGATTGGCAGGTGGCCATCGGTGACCAGGATTTGATGCCCGACGAGTTTTTACAGTTGCTGAAAAACACCGCCGGGCTGGTCAAAATTCGTGGCGAGTACGTGTACTTCGATGAAAAGGAAATGAAGTCGCTGGCGGAAAAACTGGCCAAACCGCCCGCGCTCAGCGGCCCCGAATTGCTGCAGATCGCCTTTGCCGAAGAGTACAACGGCATGCACATCTCGCTTACGCCCGAAGTGCGCCGCCTGATGGACGAACTGCTGACGACCGAACTGATGCCCTTACCCGCCGGCTTGCAGGCTACCCTGCGGCCCTACCAGCACCGGGGCTACTCCTGGCTGGCCAAGAACGCCCGCCTCGGTTTCGGCAGCATCCTGGCCGACGACATGGGCCTCGGTAAGACCCTCCAGGTGATCACCACGCTGCTCCACCTTCAACAAAATGGCGCCCTGGCCGCCGGCCGCCAGGCGCTGGTGGTGGCGCCGACGACCCTGCTCACCAACTGGCAGCGCGAGGTGGCCCGCTTTGCACCCGGCCTGAGTACCTTCATCTATCACGGCGGCGCGCGGAACCTGGCCGCCTCCAAAGAGGCCGACTTGGTGCTGACTTCCTACGGCGTGGTGCGCAGCGATAGCGCAAAACTGGAAAAGACCGACTGGTTGGCGCTCATCATCGACGAAGCCCAAAACATCAAAAACCCCGGCACGGAGCAGTCGAAAGCCCTCAAGAAAATACCGGCGGCGCTGCGCATCGCCATGAGCGGCACGCCGGTCGAAAACCGCCTGAGCGAATACTGGAGCGTGTTCGATTTCTCCAACAAAGGCTATCTCGGCGGCCCCGACGTATTCAAGACCCGTTATGCCATCCCCATCGAAAGCGAGCGCGATGAAAGCGCCCTGCGCCGCTTCCGCAAGGTGACTGCGCCCTTCGTACTGCGCCGGCTGAAGACCGACAAGAGCATCATCAGCGACCTGCCCGACAAGGTGGAACAAAACCAGTTCTGCACCCTGGCGACCGCCCAGGCCGCCCTCTACCAGAGCGTGGTGGATCGCTCGCTGGCCGAGATCGCCAAAAACAAAGGCATTGCCCGCCGGGGTATGATCCTGCAACTGATCACCGCGCTCAAACAGATCTGCAATCACCCGGCGCAGTTCCTCCAGCAAGGTTCGCCCGATCCGGATTTGTCCGGCAAATGTCCGCTGCTGCTCGGTCTGGTTGGGCAGGCCCTGGAAAACGACGAAAAAGTGTTGATTTTCACGCAGTTCCGGGCGATGGGCGAACTATTGGCGCCGATGCTCGAAGCGCGGTTCGGCATTACGGCTCCCTTCCTGCACGGCGGCCTGAGTCGCCAGGGACGCGACGGCATGGTCGAGGATTTCCAGCAACAGCGCAGCAGTCGCCTGCTGCTGCTCTCGCTGAAGGCCGGCGGTACGGGCCTCAACCTGACCGCTGCCTCCCAGGTCATTCACTTCGACCTGTGGTGGAATCCCGCGGTGGAAGCCCAGGCCACCGACCGCGCTTTCCGCATCGGCCAGCAGCGTAACGTGCAGGTGCACCGCTTCATCACGTCGGCCACTTTTGAAGAACGCATCGATGCCATGATCCAATCCAAAAAAGAACTGGCCGATCTGACCGTGGCGGCGGGGGAAACGTGGATCGGAGAGTTGTCGGATCGGGAGTTGAAGGGGTTGTTTCAGTTGGGGTAGCAGAAGTTCATTGAGAAAAACGCACTTATCAATATTTACCCCAGAAACGTGTCATCCTGAACGAAGTGAAGGATCTGGCCACGAGAAAAGTGAGCATTCTCCTTCGCTCCCGGGCAGATCCTTCACTTCGTTCAGGATGACAA
>JBKJKS010000688.1:0-12373 GCA_046597295.1 Saprospiraceae bacterium | reverse complement strand
TCGGGTTGTAGATTTCGTTGAAATCTACGAACTCGATCATGGCCGTTTCGGCGCCATCACCCCGGCGAAAGCCCAGCTTGATGACCCGGACATAACCGCCCGGACGCTCGCCGATTTTGGCGGCTACGTTGCTGAACAGTTCCTGCGTGGCATCTTTGTTCTGCAGATAGCCGAACACTACACGGCGGGAGTGGGTGGTATTCTCCTTGGCTTTAGTTACCAGCGGCTCCACGTAGCGGCGCAGGGCTTTGGCCTTGGCGACGGTGGTGGTGATGCGTTTGTGCTCGATCAGCGAGATGGCCAGGTTGGCCAGCAGTGCGCGGCGGTGGGCGGCGGTGCGGCCCAGGTTGTTGATTTTGTCTCCGTGTCTCATGTGGACGGGTACCTAAGTTTGTAGGTGGCGGCACCAGGGCTGGATTTATATCCGCTCGATGGTTACCACGCTTGGTGAATTATGGACCATGAATGATGAAGTTGGAACAAATTATGAATACAATTCATAATTCATAATTCATCATTCATCATTAGCTTTAGTCTTCTTCCAACTTGTATTTCGCCAGGTCCATCCCGAAGGTCAGCCCTTTGTCCTGCAGCAGTTCTTCGATCTCGACCAGCGACTTTTTACCGAAGTTGCGGAATTTCAGCAGTTCGTGGGTGTCGTAGCGGACCAGTTCGGCCAGCGTGTTGATCTTGGCCGCTTTCAGGCAGTTGTAGGCGCGGACGCTGAGGTCCAGGTCTTCCAGCGACGTTTTCAGCAGTTTGCGCATGTGGAGGATATGCTCATCCACCACGTTTTCCTCCCGGCTGGCCGGCGTATCAAAAGTAATATTGTCGTCGGTGATCAGCATCAGGTGCTGGATCATGATCCGGCTGGCCTCGCGAATGGCTTCTTCCGGATGGATAGTGCCGTCCGTTTTGACGTCGATGGTCAGTTTCTCATAGTCTGTCCGTTGGCCTACGCGGGTATTTTCCACTTTGTAGGAGACGTTCTTGATGGGCGTGTAGATGGCATCGATCGGGATCACGCCGATGGGAGCGTCTTTCGGGGCGCCATCGTCGGCGGGCTGGTAGCCACGGCCTTTGGTAATGGTAAATTCCATCTCCAGCGTCACCGACGGCTCCATGCGGCAGATCAGCAGGTCGGGGTTCATCACCTTGAAAGCATTGGTGAACTCTTCGATCTGACCGGCCCGGAACTCTTCCTTACCGCTGACGGTCAGGTAGATCTTCTCCTGCGGATTCTTATCGTCCTGAATGAGCGGCTTGATGCGAATCTGCTTCAGGTTGAGCACAATATCCACCACGTCCTCCACGACTCCACGCATGGTGGCGAACTCGTGGTCCACACCGCCAATGCGTACGGCACTGATGGCATAGCCTTCCAGCGAGGAAAGAAGAACCCGGCGGAGGGAGTTACCGACCGTCTGGCCGAAACCCGGCTCCAGCGGCTTAAACTCGAACGTGCCTTCAAAATCGGTTGCTTTTTGCAGCAGGATCTTTTCAGGCTTTTGGAAATTGAGAATACTCATATAGTGGAATGCTCCAAATTTGAAATGGGTGGGAGATCAATCGTGGATGGGGGCCGAATGCGGAGGCAAGGGATTGAAACGCATAAATGCGAAAATGGTTGGCGCCGTCATCGGGCACCAACCTTTCGCTGTTTCTATCTTATTTCGAGTATAACTCGACGATCAACTGCTCTTTGATTTTTTCCGGGATCTGGTCGCGCTGTGGATAGGCCAGAAAAGTGCCCTGCAACTTATCCGGATTCCACTCCAGCCAGCCGAACTGGCGCACGTTACTGGTCTTGGCGCCGACGTGGGTGGTGACGATTTCCAGTCCCTGGGATTTGCCGCGTACGGCCACTACATCACCCGGCTTCAGGGTGTAGGAGGGAATGTTCACCACATTGCCGTTGACCGTTACGTGGCGGTGGCCGACTAGTTGGCGGGCGCCCCGGCGGGTGGGCGAGATGCCCAGGCGGAACACCGTGTTGTCCAGACGCGCTTCCAGTAGTTGGAGCAACACTTCGCCCGTGACCCCATGCTTACGGGTGGCACTGACGAAGGTTTTGCGAAACTGACGCTCCAGGACACCGTAGGTGTACTTCGCCTTCTGCTTCTCGGTTAATTGCAGGGAGTAGTTGGACGCTGCCTTCTTCTTGCGGGTCTGACCATGCTGTCCGGGCGGGTATTTGCGTTTTTCAAATGCCTTGTCGTACCCAAAAATCGGGTCGCCAAACGCGCGGGCTTTTTTAGTGGTTGGTCCTGTATAACGAGCCATTGTATTGGAATATGGTCAATTTAAAGAAATGTGGTCAATGTGGTCAATGTGTAAATGTGGGTGGTTGAGTAATTTTCCACATTGGCCACATTTAAAATATTTGCCACATTAAATTATACCCGGCGACGCTTGGGCGGACGGCAGCCGTTGTGGGGCATGGGCGTCACGTCATTGATCACCATAACTTTGATGCCCGACTGGTCGATCGCGCGGATAGCCGCTTCCCGACCGGAGCCTGGACCTTTCACAAACACCTCCGCCGAACGGATGCCCGCTTCGAAAGCCGTTTTAGCGGCATCGTTGGCAGCCACCTGGGCAGCATAAGGCGTGTTTTTCTTCGAGCCCCGGAAACCGGCTTTGCCCGCCGACGCCCAGGACACTACTTCGCCTTGCTTGTTCGTGATGGAAATAATGATGTTGTTAAAGCTGGCCTGGATAAAGACAATGCCTTCCGGCGTGATCTTTACTTTCCGCTTCACAACTTTTTTTACAGCT
Organism: Saprospiraceae bacterium; assembly: GCA_046597295.1. Lineage (GTDB taxonomy): Bacteria > Bacteroidota > Bacteroidia > Chitinophagales > Saprospiraceae > M3007. The sequence continues at coordinate 9,595 of JBKJKS010000688.1, read as the reverse complement.
CCTTTTGCCATTGTATTATTTATTTGGTTGCTTTTTTCTTATTGGCCACCGTCTTGCGCTTACCCTTCCGGGTGCGGGCGTTGGTCCGGGTGCGCTGGCCGCGCAGGGGAAGCCCCTTACGGTGACGCAGTCCGCGGTAGCAACCGATGTCCATCAGACGTTTGATGTTCAACTGCACTTCCGAGCGCAGCTGGCCTTCCGTCTTGTAATCATCGGCGATGATCCGCGCTATGCTCTTGATGTTATCGTCGGTCCACTGCTCCACTTTCGTGTTCTCGTCCACCCCGGCTTTGTCCAGAATGTCCTGGGCCGATGAAGATCCGATTCCGTAGATATAAGTCAGACCGATGACACCCCTTTTGTTTCTGGGTAAGTCGGTACCAGCAATACGTGCCATAATTCCTGAATGATGAATGATGAATGATGAACGACGAACCGTGAATGATGAATGATGCCGAAAACGGACATTCATCATTCATCATTCATCATTACCCCTGACGTTGTTTGAATTTAGGGTTCTTTTTGTTGATCACGTACAGCTTGCCCTTGCGACGGACAATCTTGCAGTCAACAGAACGCTTTTTGATGGATGGCTTGACCTTCATAACCCGGGTATTTCCGTTTGCAAAAATTCGAGTAAATAATTGGTATTCAACAAGTTACTTGTACCGATAAATAATCCGTCCGCGCGATAAATCGTAGGGGGACATTTCGATGGAAACTTTGTCGCCCGGCAGTATGCGAATGTAGTGCATGCGCATTTTACCGGAAATGGTCGCCAGGATCACGTGACCGTTCTCCAGACGTACCTTGAAATTGGCGTTGGAGAGCGCTTCTGCAACTTCTCCATCTTGTTTGATGATATCTTCTTTTGCCATAAGAGGCCCTTTTGATTTTCGGGCTGCAAATGTCTAACTTTTTGGTGAAACTTCCTGCAAAGCAGCGTTATTTTTTACGACCTCCAAAATGTACGTATGATCGGAGAGAATATCGGCCTGCCCTTTCCGCACCACCACCGAATGTTCATAGTGGGCACTGGGCTTCCGGTCGCGGGTAAAAATCGTCCAGCCGTCATTATCCTGATACACCTCCTTCATCCCCAGATTGATCATCGGCTCGATGGCCAGCACCAACCCATCCTGCAACAGCATACCTTTACCGCGCTTGCCAAAGTTGGGCACTTCCGGGTCCTCGTGCATGGAGCGTCCGATGCCATGTCCCACCAGATCCCGTACCACGCCGTATTTAAATTGCCGCTCGCAATAATCCTGAATGGCGAAAGAAATATCGCCAACCCGCTTACCGACGATGGCCTGCTCAATGCCTTTGTACAACGATGCGTAAGTAACCCGTAATAATTCCAGCACCGGTTCTGCCACTTTAGCGAAAGCGAACGTAAAAGCCGCATCGCCGAAATAGCCGGCCAGTTCCACGCCACAGTCTACGGACACCACATCGTCTTCCTTGAATTCCCGCTGGCGGGGTATGCCGTGCACCACAATGTCATTATACGAGACGCAGAGCGAAGCCGGAAATCCATGGTAGCCTTTGAAAGCAGGCTTGCCGCCGTGGTCCCGGATAAATTCTTCCGCCGATTTGTCAATGGCCTCACCGGTAACGCCGGGTTGTAACAGGCTGCCTACATGGGCCAGGGTCTTCGGAACCAGCAGGTTGGCATTGCGCATCAGCTCAATCTCCTCCTTGGTTTTGTAGAAGACTCTTTTGCCTTCGGCGCCGCTCGTGAAAAGACCCATGAGCGCCTTATTGGGGTTGGCCCACCTGCAAACCCTGGGAAGTACGTCCCTGGATCCGACCGGATTTGATCAAACCATCGTATTTCTGCGTCAGCAGGTAACTTTCAATGACCTGCAGCGTATCGAGCGCCACACCGACCATGATCAACAGGGTCGTGCCGCCAAAAAACAGCGCAAACTCCTGGTTGACGCCGAAGGTGGCGGCGATGGACGGCAGAATACCGATCAGACCGAGGAAGAAAGCCCCCGGCAGCGTGATGCGGGTCATGATGTTGTCGATGTATTCGGACGTCGCTTCGCCCGGCTTGACGCCCGGAATGAAGGCATTGCTGCGCTTCAGGTACTCGGCATAGTTGGTCGGATTGATCATCAGGGCCGTATACACGTAGGTGAAGACGACGATTAGCACGAAGAAGGTCGCGTTGTAACCGAAGGAATATATGTCGTTGAAGGCGTGGATCCGTCCCGTCAGGGAGTCGGTACCCGAGAAATACTGGATCGCGGTCGCCGGCAGGAACATCAGGGCCTGGGCAAAAATGATCGGCATAACGCCCGCCGAGTTGACTTTCAAGGGCAGGTAATCGCGGGCACTGGCCGTGGGCAGTGTGCCGCCGGAGCGCCCGACCATCCGCTTGGCGAATTGGATCGGGATGCGTCTGACCCCCTGGATGACTAGGATGGTGGCCAGCACGATCAGGAAGAATACTGCTAGTTCGATGAAGAAAAGGAGCAATTTATTGTCGCCAAATAGCGTCTGAAACTCGAAAGCGAAGGCACCGGGCAGCCGGGCGATAATACCGGCCTGAATGATCAGCGAAGTACCGTTGCCAATGCCCTTATCCGTGATCCGTTCACCCAACCACATACAAAAGACGGTACCGGCGGTGAGGATAATGATGTTACTGAACCAAAAGACCGAATCCGGAATGTTGGCGGATACGGCGCCCGGCGTACTGCGAATCAGTTGCAGAAAACCGCCGCCCTGCACCAGGGTGAGGGCCACCGTCAACAAACGGGTGATCTGATTGAGGCGTTTGCGGCCGCTTTCCCCTTCCTTGGTCTGTAAACGCTGAAAATAAGGTACCGCAAAACCCAACAACTGCACCACAATGGAGGCAGTGATATAAGGCATCACCCCCAACGCAAAAATGGCGGCCTTGTCGAAGGCCCCCCCGGTGAAAATATTGATCAGGCCCAACAGGTCGTTGGCGCCGCGGCTTTTGCTGGCCGTTTCCAGGGCGGACGGGACGACCCCCGGCAGCACCACGAACGTTCCGATCCGATAGATCAGCAGCAGGGCCAACGTAAACAGGATCCGCTGGCGGAGCTCCTTGATGCTCCATATATTCTTGAGAACCGTAAAGAATTTCATTACGACCGGAAAGTATTTAAACGAGTTGAACGCTTCCGCCGGCTGCTTCGATGGCAGCTTGAGCCGAGGCCGAGATAGCGTGAACGGTAATGTTCACTTTAGACGTCAGTTTACCAGTACCCAGGACTTTGATCTTTTCCGAAGCTTTGGCAATGCCCGCAGACTGCAAATATTCCAGGCTCATCACATCGCCCTGTCCGCTGCCGGCAGCCCGCTGAACCAGTTTCTCCAGTTGGCTGAGGTTGAGGGGCACGTATTCCAGGTGGTTGACGTTCTTGAAACCGCGCTTCGGCAGGCGGCGCTGCATAGGGGTCTGGCCGCCCTCGAAGTGACGCTTTTCTTTGGCGCCGCTGCGGGCTTTGTCGCCTTTGTGACCACGGGTAGACGTGCCGCCGTGACCGGAACCCTGGCCACGACCAATGCGCTTGCGCGATTTCGTAGAACCCTGTGCTGGACGAAGATTATTAAGCTCCATGGCTGTATGTTATTCGATGTGAAAACCTGTAAGGGCCAAGCCCCACAGGTTTTAGTTTGAATGTCAATCGTTTATGTATTGTCCCTCAGACGTTTTCTACCTGTACCAGGTGTTGCACCACCCGTAACATACCCTGTATCTGCGGATTGGCTTCATGCTCCACCACTTGGTGCACTTTGCGGAAGCCGAGGGCGACCAGCGTCAGTTTCTGGCGCTTGGACTTGTCGATCGGGCTTCTGACCAGTTTGATTTTTACCTTGCTCATTGCCAATATTAGTTATTGGTTATTAGTCAATTAGTTATCGGTCGATGGGTCGTTTGCGGAATTAAGCAGCGCAGAACGCCTCGCTCCTAATGCAGCAATCCCTATTAACCGTTGAACAGTTTTTCCAGGGTGATACCGCGTTGGCGGGCCACTTCGATCGGGCTGCGCAGACTGGCCAGTGCGGCTATGGTCGCTTTCACCACGTTATGCGGATTCGCCGAACCCTGCGATTTGGCGAGCACGTCATGCACCCCCGCCATTTCGAGCACGGCGCGCATGGCGCCACCGGCGATCACACCGGTACCATGGGCAGCCGGCTTGATCAGGACCCGGCCGGCATCGAATTTACCGTAGGCTTCGTGCGGAATCGTACCATTGTGCACGGGCACTTTGATCAGGTTCTTTTCCGCGTCCTTGGTCGCCTTGGCAATCGCTTCCTGCACCTCGCGGGCTTTACCCAGGCCTTGTCCTACCTGGCCTTTGCCATCACCCACCACCACGACGGCGGCGAAGCTGAACGTACGGCCACCTTTCGTCACTTTCGCAACGCGGTTGAGGGCAACGAGTTTTTCCTTGAGGCCAGAGTCTTCACTGGTCCGGGAATTATCTCTGTCTCTGTCTTGCTTAGCCATTGTATTTTGGTATTGTTCGGTACTGAAATGATAATTGTTCGGGTTTAGAGGGGTTGAGTTTGGGTTTAGAGGGGTTGAGTTTTTTCCACATCTGCATTTTCTTCTAAACCCCTCTAAACCCTTTTTCTAAACCTTACTAAACCATTTTAAAACTGCAATCCGCCTTCGCGGGCGCCATCGGCCAGCGATTTGACGCGTCCATGGTACAGGTAACCGCTGCGGTCAAAAACCACCACTGAAACCCCGACGGCCTGGGCGCGTTCGGCAATCATTTTGCCGACCTCCATGGCTTGTTCAATCTTCGTGCCGGTCACCTCTTTGGAACTGGCCGCGGCCAGCGTATGTCCCGAAAGATCGTCGATGATCTGGCAATAAATGGACTTGTTGGAGCGGTGCACGCTGAGGCGTGGGCGCTCCTGGGTACCGCTCATTTTCTTGCGAACGCGCAGGTGAATGCGCTGGCGGCTTTGTTGCTTGGTACGTTTCATTGTCGAACTATTTTCTCCCGATTTCCGACCGGGAATGTTGTTTTGGTTATCTGGTTATCTGTTTACCTGTTTATTTGATCACCAAATAACCAAATAAACAGATAACCATCTCTTCTCTTTATTTCTTGCCGCCAGCCGTTTTACCAGCCTTCCGACGGATTTTCTCGCCTTTGAACATGATGCCCTTTCCTTTGTACGGCTCGGGCTTGCGGAAGCCGCGGATCTTGGCGCAAACCTGACCCAGCAACTCCTTATCAATACCTTCCAGCATAATCAGCGGAGCAGAACCTTTTTCCATCTTCGTGGTCACTTTGATCTCCGAAGGAATGGAAAAAATGATCGGGTGCGAATAGCCAACGGTGAGGGTGAGCATATTGCCCTGGTTTTCCACGCGATAACCCACGCCGATGACCTCCATTTCCTTGGTGTAGCCTTGGCTGACCCCGACGACCAGGTTGTTGATCAGGGCGCGATACAGTCCGTGCAGCGCCTTATGGCGTTTCTGCTCGGTCGGCCGCGTGACGGTCAGGGTGCCGTCCTCCATTTCTACCTTGATATCCGGGTCGATTTTTTGCGTGAGGGTGCCTTTCGGTCCCTTCACGGTGACCACGTTATCGGAGGCCACGGAGACTTCCACTTTGGCCGGGAGAGCAATCGGCAATTTACCAATGCGTGACATATCTTCTGCTCAGTTATGAGTTACAAGAGAAGGTTTATGAAGGTTTATAAAGGTTGATGAAGGTTGATAATAAACCTTTATAAACCTCCTTTCTCAACCTTCATCAACTATTTTTAACAGATATAGCAAAGCAATTCGCCGCCTACCTTGAGTTCGCGGGCCTTCTTATCGGTCATCACTCCTTTGGAGGTCGACACGATCATGGTACCCAGTCCATTGATGATCCGGGGGATATCGCCGGAACCGGAAAACTTACGCAGACCGGGACGGCTGACGCGCACGAGTTCGCGAATGACCGGCTTCTTGGTGCTCGGATCGTATTTCAGTGCGATCTTGATGATGCCCTGTTTGTTCTCGGCGGTTTTCTCCTCGAACGTATATTTGAGAATATAACCCTGATCATACAAGATCTCCGTGATGGACTTCTTCATGCGGGAGGCCGGGATCTCAAGAATACGATGGCCCGCCAACTGTGCGTTGCGGATGCGGGTCAAATAGTCTGCTATCGGATCAGTGACTTGCATTGTATGCGGAATAGTTGATAATTAATTAATTGCTTAAGACTGCCTTGTAAGTGAGTTTAGACGGTTTAGAAAAGGGTTTGGATGGTTTAGATCCAAAACATCAATCTCTGATGCGCTCAGAATTTCTAAACCCTTTTAAACTGTCTAAACCTCTCTAAACCCAACGCTCAAAATGCCTTCTTTTGTTACCAGGATGCTTTGGTGATGCCCGGAATTTTTCCGTACAGCGCCATTTCGCGGAATTTCACCCGGCAAAGGCCGAATTTGCGCATATAGCCTTTCGGACGACCGGTCAGCAAACAACGGTTGTGCAGACGGATCGGGTTCGCATTCCGGGGCAGTTTGTCCAGTGCATCATAGTCGCCGGCTTCCTTCAGCTTCTTGCGCAGGTCGGCATATTTAGCGACTATGCGGCGACGCTTATTCTCACGGGCAATGACGGATTTCTTAGCCATTTTGCTCTATATCAGCTTGAAAATGAAAATCTTATTTATTTTTTGACGAAGGGCATTCCCATTTCCTTCAGCAGGGAATAGGCCTCTGCGTCGGTATTGGCGGTGGTGACGAACGTGATGTCCATCCCCATGATCTTGCTTACTTTGTCAATGTCAATTTCCGGAAAGATGATCTGTTCGGTGACGCCCATGGTGAAATTGCCACGTCCATCGAACGACTTGTCGTTGATGCCGCGAAAGTCCCGGACACGGGGCATCGCGATTGAAATGAAGCGATCCAGGAATTCGTACATCCGCTGTCCGCGCAGGGTCACCCGTACGCCGATCGGCATGCCTTCCCGGAGTTTGAAGTTAGACACCGACGTCTTGGCTTTGGTGGATACGGCTTTCTGCCCGACGATGGTCGTCAGTTCGGTGGCCGCCGTATCGATCATTTTCTTATCGCCGGTCGCATCGCCGATGCCCTGGTTCACACAGATCTTCTCCAGGCGGGGCACCTGCATGATGGAAGTGTAGTTGAACTGCTGCATTAGCGCAGGCACCACTTCTTGTTGGTATTTTGTCTTTAGACGAGGTGTGTATTTCATCACTTGATGATATTGCCTGATTTTTTAGAAAAGCGAACCTTCACGCCATTTTCTTCCCGGTAGCCGATGCGGGTAGCAAGGCCGCTCTCCGCATCGATCAGCGCCAGGTTGGAAATGCTGATGGGCATTGCCTTATCCTGAATACCGCCTTCTTCATTTTGGGTGGCTTTCACGTGTTTTCTCGCCATTTTCACGCCTTCCACGACTGCGCGGTTCTTGTCGGGGATCACCTGCATGACTTCACCCGTTTTACCTTTGTCGTCGCCGGAAATCACGATCACCTGATCACCCTTGCGGATGTGCAGTTTCGGTGCGAAGCGTTTTGATTTATGTTTCGTAGCCATTTTGCTAATGTGCTAATGTGGGTAATGTATTTTAGTTTAGGGGGGTTTAGCAGGGTTTAGACAGGTTTAGATTCTAAACCCCTCTAAACTTTTATAAACCTTTTTTCTAAACCCTTTTTTACAGCACTTCGGGTGCCAGCGACACGATCCGCATGTAGTCTTTATCGCGCAGTTCGCGGGCCACCGGGCCGAAAATGCGGGTACCGCGCGGTTCATCGGAAGCGTTCAGCAGCACCACGGCATTGTCGTCGAAGCGGATGTAGGAACCATCCTTGCGGCGGATCTCCTTGCTGGTGCGGACGATCACGGCTTTGCTCACCGTGCCTTTCTTAACGCCACCCGGCGAAGCATCTTTCACGGTCACCACGATCTTGTCGCCCACGCCGGCATAGCGCTGGCGGGTGTGCCCCAGTACCCGGATACAGAGTACTTGTTTCGCGCCGGAGTTATCGGCCACATTCAAACGGGATTCTTGCTGAATCATGACTTCGTTAAGTTATTGGTTATTGGTTATTGGTTATCGGTTATTGGTCGCTGGTTATTGGGGTTTTTCCCACTAATAACCAATAACTAATAACCAATAACTATTTCCCAAGTTACTTCGCTCTTTCCAGTATCTCGACCAGGCGCCAGCGTTTGTTTTTGCTGAGCGGCCGGGTTTCCATGATGCGCACCAGGTCACCCACCTTGCAGGTGTTCTCCTCGTCGTGTGCAAAGAATTTTTTGGAACGCTTCACGAACTTGCCGTAAAGCGGGTGCATCAACCGGCGCTCGACCTTCACCGCGATGGTCTTGTCCATTTTATTGGAGACGACGGTGCCGGTCTTCTGCTTGCGAAGATTTCTGACGACTGGTTCTGCTACTGCTACTGCTTCCATCTTATATAGATGTAAAATGTGCTTGCGAATGAATTGATTACTGCTGGCGACGGCGACGGGCCCGCAGTTTGGAACGCAGTTCCAGTTGATCGGGCGTCATGGTAGCCAGTTCGCGGCGACGGGCTTCCGTGTGGATGCGGGCAATGTTGCGGCGCAACTCCCGGAGTTCGAGCGGATTGGGCAGACCTTTGACGGTATGGTCGAATTTCATGGTCTGATATTCGCGCTCCATGCTCGCCAGTTCGGTCTGCATGTCTCCTTCGGTCATTCCAGCAACGTCTAATTTTTCCTTTGCCATGGTACTTTAATTTGTTGATTTGGTAACATGGTGATTTGGTGATTTGAAACAGCGGTCAATCGAATAACCGAATCAGCAAATCAACAACTAACCAGCGCTATTTTACCCCTCGAAATCGTAGCGAGTGGTGGTTTTGCAAAGTATCGGCAGCTTCTGAGCGGCCAGGCGCAACGACGCGTGCGCCAGTTCCTCGGTCACCCCGTCAATTTCGAACAGAATACGACCGGGTTGCACCTCGATGATGTAGTGATCCACGGCGCCCTTACCCTTACCCATCCGCACCTCGGCTGGCTTGGAAGTCATGGGTTTATCCGGGAAAATACGGATCCACACCTTGCCTTCCCGTTTCATGTTCCGGGTGAGCGCAATACGGGCCGACTCGATCTGCCGGCTCGTGATGCGGCTGAATTCCAGCGACTTTAAGGCAAAAGAGCCAAAAGCGATGGAGCTGCCTTTATGCGCATAGCCACGGTTGCGCCCCTTCTGCTGCTTGCGGTATTTTGTACGTCTTGGCTGTAACATCGAATGTACAATTTAAAAGCCTGTCAATCAGTATTTTGTGTCTGACAGCCTACCCGCTTTTGCGAAATGGGCTGCAAATGTACGACGCAGGACAGGATTTTCAAAAGGTGAAAACCAAATGCGCCGTTAAATATTTGGAACGTTACCGTCGTTGGCCTTCCGGAGAAGATAAACTTTGGTACGTTGTTGTATTTCGTTTTATCGGCGTCCGCCGCCACCGCCGGTGCCGCCGCGATTACCGCCGCCGCCACTGCCACCCCGGTTGCCGCCGCCGCCGGCGCCACCGCGATTGCCACCACCGCCGCTGCCGCCACGATTGCCG
>JBKJKS010000558.1:0-7443 GCA_046597295.1 Saprospiraceae bacterium | reverse complement strand
TTTTTCGATTTTGCCGGCTATTCCACCTGTGCCCTCGGCACGGCTCTGTGCCTCGGTTTTGTGCTGCCGCATAATTTCAAGTACCCTTACGCGGCCATCGGTTTTTCCGATTTCTGGCGGCGCTGGCACATTACGTTGTCGACCTGGCTGCGCGATTATTTGTACATCCCCTTGGGCGGCAACCGGTACGGACCGGCCAGGATGTACTTCGCCCTGATGGTCACCATGCTGCTGGGCGGCCTGTGGCACGGCGCCAACTGGACCTTCGTGGCCTGGGGGGGGCTGCACGGACTCTACCTGTGGGCGGAACGATTTCTCCGGGACCGGCGCGCTGCCCGGCGGGTCGACACAGCGGCCGAGACCGCCGGAGAAGATGTCAACTCCCGGGTCGGTTTTTTCTACGCCCTGCTGACGTTCCTGCTGGTCAACATCACCTGGGTGTTCTTCCGTTCCGGCACGTTTGCCCAGGCCTGGCAACTGCTCGCCGCCATGTTCGGGCTGGCGTCCGGGGGGCAGGCGCTGCTGACCTCGCTGGCGCTCCTCAAAGTGGCGGTGGTAATTCCGGGTATGTTGATTGTCCACTGGCTGATGCGCAACACGCAGGTGTTGGAGTTGGTACACCGGTTATCGTGGCCAAAGTTGGGCGTTGCCTGGGCCACCCTGATCCTGCTGCTGATCTGGGCACAGGAGAGCGGCAGCTCGTTCATCTACTTTCAGTTTTGAGGGTGGGTATCTCTTTAAACCAATCTGGACCATCCTGATTGGTTCGGGTGGTAGTATTTGGCAGACGCGTCCCTGACAGAAAATAAGGCCAGGTTTTTGTACGCCTGTTTACACTACGCGGCGTAATCAGGTACCATGAAATTATTTTTTACATTTTTTACCTTCCTCCTTTTTTCTACAGTTTCCACAAATGCACAACCGGTTGTCTTTGAGCGGATTACTATTGAAAATGGCCTCTCGCAAGGCATGTTGTTCGAGGTAAAGCAGACCCGCGACGGCTTCCTCTGGATGGCGACCAAAGATGGCCTGAACCGCTACGACGGCTACAACTTCCAGGTCTTCAGCAACGATCCGTTCGATCCGTTTTCGGTGGCGGAAAATACGGTGACGGCACTTTTCGAAGATAGCCGGGGTTGGCTCTGGGTCGGCACCGACAGCAAGGGGGTTGACCTCTATGACCGGCACAGCGGGCGCTTTCACCACTTCCCGCTGAATTTCAAAATCAATGGCCAGGCCAGTACCTTCGACGTCTTTTCGATCCGCGAGGCAGCCGACGGCAGCATCTACCTGCTGCAAGCCAGCAACGGGCTGGTGCAGATCGCCATTCCGGAAGACTGGGCCAGGCAGCTGCCCGCCGCCACCAACCTGAGCCGGCTGACCACAGTAACATTGTTCGCAAACAGCCGGTTTCAGCATCCTGAAGACCGCGAACAAGACATACCGCGGGCGATAGAAATGCGAAAAAACGGGAACGTATGGGTCTACTCCGCGCTGCGGGCCTATGTGCTGGACCCCGCCAGGCAGCTGATCGCGCCCGTCCTGCCGGCCACTGCCCCAGCCGCGCCTGCCGGCAACGATTTGTGGGTTGCCTGGTCTTCTGGTCTGACCCGGTTTCGAAACGGCCGGCCTGCCATTTTCGATTTTCCGAAGCAACCGGAACCCGCGTGGACCGTAGCGCGGCCGGCAGCGGCCGGCGCTTGGTGGATTGCCGTCAACAACCACTTATGGTTGGTCAGGCCGGGCGAAACCCCCGATTTTTCAAAGCCGGATTGGATACTGGACGCAAAAGTTGCTTCGGTGGAGACCGATCGGAACGGTAATATCTGGGTGGGTACTCAGGGCTACGGTCTGCGCAAACTCAACCCCCAAAAGCAGTCTTTTCACTCCGGCGCCGCCGGGACTAGTATTTGGGGCCTGTGGCGCGATGTCCGGGGCCAGTACTATTGCAAGGTAGTCAATCAAGTATTTCCCTACGATCCGGGCAGTGGAAAGCTGGGTGCAAACCGGGCTTTCCCATCGACGTCCAAGCGCCTGCTGGATATGTGTATGGAGCCTGACGGCGCCCTGTGGCTGCTCGGCAGGGGCGATGAGGAGAACGGACGGGCGGAATTATGGCGCCATGATCCTGCCAGCGGTCTGTTTCAGGTCTTTCCATTTGACTTTTCCCCGTACGTCTACGCCCGGCTCTTGCGCAGCCGGCAGGGACATATCTGGATGACCGGGCTGAACTGCCAACTGGTTCGCTTCGATCCGCAGACTGCCCGTTTCGAATATTTTAACTACGCGTCCTTGTTTGGCGAAAAAGCCAATACCGTACGGGCCTTCGCTTTGACGGAAGACGGTAACGGTCATCTGTGGATCGGTACGCAACTGGGATTGATCAAAGGGGTGCCGAATGGCGCATCATTTGATTTTCAATTGCTACAGGCCGATCCCCAAAATCCCCAGGGGTTGAACAGCAATTCCATCGCCTGCCTGCTGCCCGACCCGGCGCAGCCCGCGGAGGTGCTCTGGATCGGCACCAAGGGCGGCGGGATTAATCGGCTCGATATCCGCACGGGTCTGTTCCGGCACCTGACCAGGGCCAACGGACTACCCGACCAGGTCGTTTATGGCATCCTGCCCGGCAACGAAAACCCGGCCGCTGCTCCGGTCAGCCTGTGGTGCAGCACCAACCGGGGTTTGGCAAAAATCACTCCGCAAGCAGCTGCCCCCTTCTCTTTTGATATTACCACTTTTACCGCCGCCAAAGGCTTGCAGGACAATGAGTTCAATACCCAGGCCTTCTTCAAGGCCGCCAACGGCGAGCTGCTGTTCGGGGGCGTAAACGGGCTGTACCATTTTTTCCCGGAAGCACTGCGTTCCCCCACCGTCCCGCCGCCCATTTTCATCGTTGGGGTAGAAATCAATCACCAACCCGTATACTACGGCCAGCCCGACAGCCTGTTGTCCGCACCCGTGGAATACCTGCGTACATTGTACCTGAATGACGACCAGAACAATCTTTCGTTCGAATTTGCCGCGCTCGATTTTACGGATCCTACCCAAAACCGCTACCGCTACCGGCTCGTCGGGCTCGACGCGGACTGGGTGGAAACGGGTGGCAGCCGCTTCGCCCACTTTACCCACCTGGCGCCAGGCCGCTACGAATTTTGGGTGCAGGGCAGCAATGGGGAGGGCAGCTGGCAAGCGGCCGATCAGGCCATTGTGATCGTCGTGTATCCGCCCTGGTACCGTTCCAATCTGGCCTATTTGCTGTACGTTTTACTGCTGGTCTGGGCAGGCTGGCGGGCTTACCAATTCCAGCTGCGGCGTTTGCGGGAGCGGGAACATCTGACCTACGAGCACCGGGAGACCGAGCGGGTGAAAGCCATGGAACAAACGAAAACCAACTTTTTCAGCAATATTACCCATGAATTCCGTACTCCGTTGACGCTGATCATGGAGCCGGCCCGGCGCATCCTGGCAAAATCCAGGGATCCGGAGATCACCCAAAACGCCCGCCACGTGGAGACCAACAGCCGGCGGTTACTGGCCCTGGTCAATCAATTGCTCGATATGGCTAAAATTGAAAGCGGCAGCCTGGGTATTGATCTGCGGCAAGGCGATGTGGAGGAACATGTACGCACCGTTTTCCGTTCCTTTCAGCCCCTGGCGGAGCAGCGTGGTATCCAACTTTCTTTACAATTGTCAGGTGATCTTCCGCCGTTCAGATTTGATGCGGGTAAAGTGGAATCGGTACTGAATAACCTGCTTTCCAATGCTTTAAAATTTACGCCGGCCGGCGGAAAGGTGACCGTTAGCTGTGGCAGAAGCAGCTCGCCCGCCCGGCCATCGGAACAAGCCCCCGTAGAGGTGATCGTCCGGGACACCGGCATCGGCATACCCGTCGATGCGCTCGAAAAAGTGTTTGACCGGTTTTATCAGGTGGACAGCACGTCTACCCGGGGCGGAGGGGGTACGGGAATCGGGCTGGCGCTCAGCAAAGAACTGGCTGAACTCCTGGGCGGAAGCCTGCACGTGCAAAGTGAAACCGGCAAGGGCAGCCACTTCACTTTTTTACTGCCGGTGGTAGCGGGCGCCAGCGATGTACCCGTGGCGGCCGCTGCGATCGTCCCCGAACCGACGGAGGCTCCTTTGAAAAATCCGTCCCTGCGCCACACGGCCGAGCGGCCCTGTGTATTATTAATCGAAGACAATGCTGAATTGCGGGCTTTTGTGAAAGCCTGTATTATTCATCAGTGGCGGGTAACCGAAGCCGCTAACGGCGAAGAGGGCATTGAAAAAGCCCTGGCACTGCTGCCCGATCTGGTGATTTCGGATGTGATGATGCCCCGCAAGGATGGGTATGCCGTCTGCGAAGCATTGAAAACCAAGGAGTTGACCGCTCATATTCCCATCATCTTGCTCACCGCCAAATCGACGATGGAGGCCAGAATAAAGGGATTGCGCACCGGTGCGGACGATTACCTGACGAAGCCCTTTAACAGCGATGAACTGCTGGCCCGCATGGAAAACCTGGTGGAAAACCGTCGCCGCTTACTGCAGCGCTACCGGCAATCCCCGGTTCCCGATGTCGACACGGAAACGGAATTCCTGACGGCGCCGGACCGGGAGTTCCTGCGCCGTTTCACACTGACCGTGGAGGAGCACCTGCCCGACGAAACGATCGGGGTGGAAGACCTCGCCCAAAAAATGTTTATCAGCCGGGTACAACTCCACCGTAAATTGAAAGCCATCACCGACCAGAATGTAACCGATTTTGTCCGCGATTACCGGCTCAAACGCGCCATGTCGATGCTCAAAAACCACGAAGGCAGGGTGTATGAAGTAGCCTCCAAGGTGGGTTTTGGCAGTGAAAAGTACTTTTCCCGGGCATTCAAGGAGAAATTCGGCATGCCACCCAGTCAGGTAAACTAATGACCGAAGTAAAGGGTGTAACCACCGGATACCTCCAGGTAACCACCGGTCACCTTTGCCCAAAATGTAACCACAGGATACCCTAATGTAACCACCAGGCACCTCATTTCCGCTGGCCTGCCCCCATTTTTGCTCCGTCATTATTGACAGCGAGTGGGTTATGAAATCAATTTTCTTCCTTTTCAATGGCTTATTGTTCGGTCTGGCTTTCCCCCTTGGGGCGCAAAGCCTCTCCCATTTCGATCTCCAATTGGATACGATTTCGATGCCGGGACTGCCTGGCCTCCATTCTTTTGCGGCGGCTACCCATGCGGACAAGTGGCTCTTCATCGGTGGCCGTCTCGACGGAATGCATCAAAAGTTCAATGCTTTTCCGGCCAGCAGCGCCAATCAGCAAATTTTTGTCGTTGTGCCGGCATCGGGAACGGTATGGCAACGACCGCTGACCGAACTGCCGGACACCCTGCGCGAGCAGCTGTCCAGCACGAATATGTCGTTTTTCCAGCAGGGCGGAACACTGCTTTTTGCCGGTGGCTACGGGCGCAGCGAGGCGCTGCAAAACCACATCACCTATCCCTATCTAACGCTGATAAATGTGGCGGGGCTTATGGATGCCGTTATGAATGGCGGACCGCTGAAACCGAATTTTCAGCAAATCCGGGATACATTTTTCGCGGTTACGGGCGGGCAATTGCAGCAGCTGGCCGATACGTTTTACCTGGTCGGGGGACACCGTTTCGATGGGATCTACTCCGCTAATTCGGCTAACCCGACGCAGTTTTACGCCAATTCGATCCGAAAATTCACCCTCGTTTCCGACCAGGCGGACCTGCAGGTGCTGCATAAGAGCAAAATCGTGGACGAACTCCAACTGCACCGCCGCGATTATAACCTCACGCCCCAGGTATTTCCGGACGGGGAATGGGGCCTGACCGCTTTTTCAGGCGTTTTTCAGCCTGGCATTTCGCTCTCCCCTTTTCTCAACCTGATCGAAATCAGATCATCCGGCCATGCGCCAGTCAACGGATTCAGTCAGTTTTTAGCCAATTATCACTGTGCCAAAGTGCCCCTGTGGGCGCAATCGGCCAACGAAACCCATACCCTGTTCTTCGGGGGCATCAGCAACTACTGGCTCGACGAAAACGACAGCCTGCGTAAAGACAACCGGCTGCCCTTCGTCAAAACGATCAGCCGGGTCAGCCGATTACAGAATGGTACTTACCAGGAATTGCCCTTTGCGGCTGAATTACCCTGGTATACCGGCGCCGGCGCGGAGTTCATGCTCGCCCCGGGCGTACCGACGTTGCTGAACGGCATGGTGGACTATGACCAATTACCGGATGGCCAACAGCTACTGGGTTATATCGTCGGCGGCATCGTCACGCCCGACCATCAGCCCAACCCTTTTGTCGCCAATACGATCGGCATCACGGCGGCGAGTAGCCGGCTGATCAAGGTTTTTCTGGAAAAAAATGGAGCGAGCAGCCTGCCGCAAACACCGCTCGACGGTCACTTCGATCTCCGGCTGGACGTACACCCGAACCCTACCAGCGACTACTGGAACGTAAGCCTGGATCTGCCCCACTCCGGCAGCCTCCGCACCACGTTGCAGGATGCGCAAGGCAGTATCGTCGCACGCTCGGATGGGGGCCAATATCCAGCGGGCGCCACAACGTTCCCTTTGCTGGCAGTCGGCTTGCCGGCTGGCGCCTACTGGCTGACGGTCAACCTGGATGGGATTTTTATGGAAACGAAAATGATTTTAAAATACTAACCAACTCTCTCTATGAAGTATCTGCTTTTTCTAACCATCGCCTGCTTAGCAGCCTATTTTAACCTCCAGGCGCAAACCGCGCCGCAAATATTCGCCGAGGGCTTTGACAAAGGCCTGATCGGCGTGGATCTGGATGCTCAGGGTAATATCTGGGTGACCGAACATGGTACCGGCAATGACGACGGACAAATTACGATTATTGATCAGGCGGGCAATAAAACGCTTTTCATGACCGGATTGCCCAGCACCTACAACCAGGCGGCCGGCGAGGTAGCCGGATCGTTCCGGACCTATCAAATGCCCAACAACCGGGTGCTGGTTGTCATTGGTGAAAGCCCCCATGCACAAGCGGAAGCCCTGTTAATAGTCAACAAAGGCACTTTTACCCCCGGCACGCCGCTGACCCTCGCCAATGTGGAGCAGACGATCAAGATCGGCGCCTATGTGCATGGGCAAGGCATGGCACAATCCGACCCGTTTCACGCTACCTGGGATGCCTTTGGCAATATTTATGTCGCCGATGCAGGGGCCAATTCCATCGTAAAATGGGATAAGAATACCGGTGCCCTCAGCATGGTGAAAACGCTGGACCGGTTTCCAAATCCTTTCCCCTTCGGTCCGCCCATGGTCGATCCGGTACCGACCAAGGTGCTGGCTAAGCCCGACGGTACCTTCCACGTTTGCCAGCTGACCGGCTTCCCTTTTGTACCGGGCGCCGCCAAAGTCTATAACCTGACCGCGTCGGG
>JBKJKS010000500.1:0-5617 GCA_046597295.1 Saprospiraceae bacterium | reverse complement strand
CACACACGGCACTGGGAAGATTTTTGCACAATTTGAGGTGAAAGAATAATAAGCGGTGACTTTTTTTGAATTTAAACTTTCCTATTGCCGCTATTTTCTGCCACGGTACGCTATTTTAACCATATTCATTAGAAACGAAATAACCAACTTTTTTTTAAGTATTAGTCAGATGAGCAAGCTAAGGAAATTCTTCGAAGATTATGCTTGTAAAATTTCAGAGTACGCTGGAAAGCCTTAACTTAATTAGTTAATTTAAGAAAGAAAACTGCAACGTCTGTAACCCGTAACACAAAAAGTAAACACAAAACGAGTAAAACGAAACCAACTAATTCCAAAGCCGCTGAATAGCGGTCACCAAACGTCTGAATTTCATTTTTTAAAACATCAACTGCTATGCGAAACGTACTGTATATCATTGCCGTCATATTTTTGGCGATCTGGGTGTTCGGCGCCTTTTTCTCTACCGCAGGTAGCGTTATCCACCTGCTGTTGGTACTGGCTATTGCTTCCGCCATTTTTGGAGCGGTACGTCGGAACACGGTTGCCTGATACTGTAAAAATTCTGGGTGCTAATATACCTGGAAAGGATTCCAAAACTCCTGACTATCCTTTGTTCCTGTCGAATAAAATTACTAATTGCCCTGTCACGGTTATCCGTCGACGGGGCAATTTTTTAAACCATGTACCGCCTGACCATCCTCAGATCCCCATAGGAGTACTTCTCCCCAAAATGCGCCATCGCCTCGCTATTCGACGCGGAAGGTTGCTCCAGGAAAAACTGTTCGATTTCCTCCACCTGCTGCCGTTCCAGCAAGGCGAAAATGTCCAGTTCACCCAGTCCCACGAAATGCATCAGATGGCCTTCAATGGTGCCACGCACCAGGCTGCGCTCCCGGGCGATTTCCTCTATGCTCTTGCCCGCCTGAAAGAGGTCGAAACTCCACCTTTTAGTATCGGGTTTCCCGGCTTTCTCCGGCGGCAACGCGGCCGGCTCGGACACCTGGTCGGTATCGATGTGCTGCTCGGCGCAGTAGTCCCGGATCAGGCTGATCAGCTCGGCGCCGAACCGTTGGCTTTTGACCGCCCCAATGCCTTTGATCTTTTTCAGGGCGGCGGAATTGGTGGGTAGAGACTGGACCAGCTCGAGCAGCGAGCGGGTGGCCAGCACTTCATAAAGCAGCACATTATTAACCTCGGCCACGTCTTCGCGCCATCTTTTCAGGCGCATATACAGGGCGGGATGCGGTATATTTTTAGGCGCTCCCCCCGCGTTCCCGGGTCCTGCCGGCTGCTCCGTTCGGCGGAAGTCCAGCTCGGCATCCGTTCTGGCGCGGAGGTAGCGGGCTGCGGAAAATCCGGTACGGGTGGCAGCAAAACCGGCATTTTTAACAAAAATTTCTTTTTGCAGGCCCTCCAAAGCTTCCAAAGCCGCTTTGCGGACGGCCTGGTTGTCGGTGAGGATGTGCACGTTTCGCGCCCGGGGTAGCAGGTCATTGCCCAGTTTCTCCGTGAAAAAGTCGCCCGCCTTTTGCAGGCGGGTCTGCAGTTCCTGGTGCTCTTCGGGCAGTGTGGTCTGTGCGCAATAATGCCGGATCTGCGGACTGAATTTTTCGGCGACCGTAAAAATCTGCTCGTTGGCCTGGGTCTCGAGGGCTTTCAGGAGCTGCCCGGCTTCGGGATGGAGGGTGTTGGCATGTTCCAGAAACAGGCGGTCCAGCTGCGCAAACTGCCGGCGCAGGCGGCTGAAGTCGAACAGTTCCAGTACGAGCATCTGCTGGTAGTCGGCTTTGGCGCGGGTCAGGTGGGCGGCGTCGGGACTATTTTTATCGGTTTCGTCCGTATAATTTTTCACCACCTGATCGGTCCGGACGCTGGAATGGGCAATTCTGGAGCGCAGTACGATCCCTTCGAAACTCTTGCAGCGGCTCAGGGCGACGTAGACCTGGCCGTGCGCGAAGGCCGCCTGCGCATCGATGATGGCCCGCTCGAAGGTCAGGCCCTGGCTTTTGTGGATGGTGATCGCCCAGGCCAGTTTGAGCGGATACTGGGTAAAGGTGCCCACCACCTCTTCCCCGACCTCCTTGGTCTGCTCGTTCAGGTGGTATTTCACGTTGGTCCATTCGGCGGTCATCACCTCAATATCCGCATCGTCGCCGGGACAGCGAACACAGATAATACCTTCCCGGAAGGCGGTGACCTGGCCGATTTTGCCGTTGTAATAGCGTTTTTCCCGCGCCATATCGTTCTTCACAAACATCACCTGGGCATGCATTTTAAGCGCCAATTCTTCATCGGCGGGAAAAGCAAAGGCCGGGAAGTCGCCATCCACCACGGCTTTATAGGTTTTCAGCGGTGGGGGCAGGGCAGCCAGTTTTTCGCCGTTGATGGCCTGCGCCGAGGCGTTGTGGGCGGTCAGCGTGATGTAAGGCTTTTCCGCGGTGGGCTGAAAATCAGCGACATAGCGGCTGTTGAGCGCCGCCAGTACCTGCTCGTCCAGCTGGTTGTCGCGCACCCGGTTCAGCAGGTCGATGAAGGCAGCGTCCGACTGGCGGTAAATATGTTTCAATTCGATGGACACCGGCTCGGTCAGGCGCAGGGCATGGCTGCCAAAGAAATAGGCCGTCTGATAGTGATCGCGCAGCAGCTGCCACTCCTCGTCCTTCACCACGGGCGGCAGCTGGTGCAGGTCGCCGATCATCAGCAGTTGCACCCCGCCGAAAGGCTTGTAAGGGTCCCGGTAACGGCGCAGCACGTCATCGATGCCATCGAGCACGTCGGCGCGGACCATACTGATCTCGTCGATGATTAACAGATCGAGGCCCTGGATCAGGCGCTTTTTTTCGTTGGAAAACCGTCTTTGCCGCGCCGCTTCCCGGGCGTTGCCCGGTAGAAAAGGCCCGAAGGGCAGCTGGAAAAAGGAGTGGATGGTCATGCCCCCCGCATTGATGGCGGCCACGCCCGTGGGGGCTACCACGACCATGCGTTTGGGCGAGGCCTGCTTGACCTGGTGTAAAAAGGTGGTTTTGCCGGTGCCGGCCTTACCCGTCAGAAAGATATTCTTATGGGTAAAGCGTACGTAGTCGAAGGCGAGTTCGAGTTGCGGGTTCGATTGGAGGGTCATGGTGGATGCAGTCTCAGTAAAACCAATGGGATCAGCTAGATCAATGTTCCTGGCTTCTGTCCGCGAAATTAAAGATTTTTCTACGTCCCGTTTTAAGTCAAATCGGCTCACCCTTTAAGCGGGCTAATGACCAGTGCAAGTACGACTAACCTTACCCCCCTATGTGCCGGTTCTCAGACTTTTCGGTGGACTGAAATGACCCATTTTTTACGTAAAATATACGTATTATTGTGCCACTATAAAGAGAGCGCATGACCACGACACTCTCGGCTATCGCCGAAAAAAACTACACAGTTGAAGAATACTTCGAGCTGGAAAAGCATTCGGAAATCCGCCATGAATTTATCAACGGTCAACTCATCCCCATGTCCGGAGAAAGTGTAGTCGCAAATCGAATCGCTGGCAACTGCGGTTTTTACCTGGAGCTGGCCTTGCGTTCCAAAGGCTACGATATCATCCGCCATGATGTGCGCACCATCGTTGAGCTCAACAAAAAATACCGCTATCCCGACCTGCAAGTGGTGAAAAGAGACGCTATTACAGAGTCACACGCCATCAGCAGCCCTGCCCTGCTCATCGAAGTGAGCTCGCAGGATTCGGCGAAGACCGATAATGAAACCAAACTGAACGAATATGTGCAATTGTCTTCCTTGCAGTACTACCTGATTATTTCGCAGTATGAACCGTTGGTGCAACTCTACAGCCGGGACGATCAGGGCTGGCGCTTCGAAGTATTCAACCACCTGGAAGCTGAAGTAAAGCTGCCAAAGTTGGATTGTACGCTGAAAGTAGCCGATATCTATGAAAACGTGACCGGTTTATAGGGCGAATTTGTGGCCCAGCTGCCACCTTTGCGGTCCCCTTTTAACCGCACGCAGCCCCCTACCCTATTATGTCCGCCTACGCCTCCCGCATTGCCCAGTCACTGTCCATTCCGTTGCGCCGGGTATCTGCCACCCTCGAACTGCTCGAATCGGGCGCGACCATTCCGTTCATCGCCCGCTATCGCAAAGAAGCCACCGGCGAGCTGGACGAAGTACAAATCGCTGATATCCAGGACGTCTGGAAGAAATTTCTGGAACTCGATAAGCGCCGCGCGGCCATCCTGCAAAGCATCGAAGAGCAGGGCCAGCTCACCCCGGCCCTGCGCCAGGCCATCGACGCGGCGGCCACGCTGACCGAACTCGAAGACCTCTACCTCCCCTACCGGCCCAAACGCAAGACCCGCGCCAGCGTAGCCATCGAACGGGGACTGGAACCGCTGGCCAAGCGCCTTTTTACCCAGCGCGACCGCTTGGTGGAGACATTGGCCGCCCAGTACCTCACCGACCTGGTACCGACCGTGGCCGACGCCCTGCAGGGCGCCCGCGACATCATGGCCGAATGGATCAGCGAAGACAAGTTAGCCCGCGACCGTGTGCGCCGCCACTTCGAAAAAAGTGCCGTCATTGCCTCCCGGTTGGTCAAAGGCCGGCAGGAAGCCGGTAAGAAATACGCGGACTACTTCGAATGGAGCGAACCCCTGTCCAAATGCCCCTCGCACCGGCTGCTGGCCATGCGCCGGGGCG
Source organism: Saprospiraceae bacterium (assembly GCA_046597295.1). Classification (GTDB taxonomy): domain Bacteria; phylum Bacteroidota; class Bacteroidia; order Chitinophagales; family Saprospiraceae; genus M3007. The sequence continues at coordinate 928 of JBKJKS010000500.1, read as the reverse complement.
AGGAAGAAGGCTTTTTGCGCGTGGCCATTGCGCCCGACGAAGAGCGTGCCCTGCAGGACCTTGATCGCCAGTACGTCCAAGGCCCGGGGGAAGCCGCCGACCAGGTACGCCAGGCAGTGAAAGACAGTTACAAACGCTTGCTCCAGCCGGGCATCGAGACGGAATTTCGCAACAGCAGCAAGGAAAAAGCCGACTTGGAAGCGATCCGCGTCTTCGCCGAAAACCTGCGCCAGCTGCTGCTGACCGCGCCGCTGGGCGAAAAAACGGTGCTGGGCATCGATCCCGGTTTTCGCAGCGGTTGCAAAGTCGTTTGTCTGGATCGCAGCGGCAGTCTGCTGCACCATGCCGTCATTTATCCCCATGAACCGCAACGCCAGATCTTCGACAGCCAATCCACGGTCGAACACCTGGCGGAAAAATACGGCATCGAGGCCATTGCGGTGGGCAACGGCACTGCCGGCCGCGAAACCATGGATTTTTTGCAGAAAATAAAATTTGCCCGTCCCATCGAGGTCTTTCCGGTAAACGAGGCCGGCGCTTCCATTTATTCGGCCTCGGAAGCGGCGCGCGAGGAATTTCCCAACGAGGACCTGACCGTACGCGGGGCGATCAGCATCGGTCGCCGCCTGATGGACCCGCTGGCCGAACTGGTCAAGATCGACCCCAAGAGCATCGGCGTGGGGCAATACCAGCATGATGTGCACCAGACCCAATTGAAAGAAAGCCTCGACCGCACCGTGGAACGCTGCGTGAACGCGGTGGGCATCAACCTGAACACGGCCAGCAAGCATTTGCTGACTTATGTCTCCGGACTCGGTCCCTCCCTGGCGCAGAACATCGTGCAGTACCGGGCGGAAAACGGCGCTTTCAAAAGCCGGGCAGAACTAAAAAAAGTAGCCCGCCTGGGGGATAAGGCCTACGAACAGTG
>JBKJKS010000471.1:0-9522 GCA_046597295.1 Saprospiraceae bacterium | reverse complement strand
TGCTGGAAACGCGGGTCACCCGTCAAGAGCAGCAGAATGCCCAGGCCTACCGGCAGCTGGCGGCGCCGAACCGGCCGTCGCGGGTGAAGAAAGATTGGTAGGAAGAAGGAAAGAGTTAGGAGACAGGATTTAGGATTCAGGAGACAGGATTCAGGAGACAGGAGTTAGGAGACAGGAGTTAGGAGTTAGGAGACAGGAAGTAAGAGAGGGTGGAAAAGTAAAGTATGTTTCCTGCCCCTAAATCCTGTCTCCTGTCTCCTGTTTCCTAACTCCTGTTTCCTGTTTCCTGATTTACGGCCGGTCCTTCCACCCATCATTCCCGGAATTGATATCCGGCAGCAGGTGGTCGGGATCGGTCACGACCGTGCGGATGGGCTTGGTGGAAGCGAGATGCAGTGTCCATTGTGCGCCGCGCTGCCACACTTCCACCGGCAGTTTACGCCGCTCTTTAGTGCCATCAGCATAAATAATTTCTACTTCCAGCGGCAAGGCCATTTTCTGGTGCAGCTGGAGGGTGATTTCTGCCCCTTTGGCCGGGTCACCGTCTTTGTAGCCGACATTTTTGATCCCTACATCAAATTTCCAGTTTTCATAAAACCATTCTTTCCAGAACCAGCCCAGGTCTTCGCCCGCCGCGTCCTCGAGGGTTTTGAAAAAATCATACGGCGTAGGATGCTTGAAAGCCCAGCGGTGGACATACGTCTGAAAAGCGTAGTCAAACCGCTCCGGGCCGAGAATGGTGGTGCGCAGCAGGTAGAGCCCGATGCCAGGCTTGCCATACGCCAGCAAGCCCAGGTAACGTCCTTGCATCACGTCGGGAATGGTCATGATCGGGTCGGCGTCAGCGGGGAACAAACCGGCAGCGGCTTCGTGCAGGTCCGGTGGACCATTATCGTATTCCCCTTTGTTGAACGCCTTATCGGCCAGTATGTTGATGAACGTATTGAAGCCCTCGTCCATCCAGGGAAATTTGCGCTCGTCGCTTCCGACGATCATCGGAAACCAGTTGTGTCCGAATTCATGGCTGGTCACGCCCCATAAACCGCCCTTTTTCGCCGCGTGAAAGCAAAAGACCAAGCCCGGATATTCCATGCCGTATTCCGGTCCGGCCACGTTGACCGCCACGGGATAAGAGTATTCGTAGAGGTAGTTCGAGTAAAATTCGACGGCGGCCTTGGTGTATTCGGTCGAGCGGTTCCACATGCTGTCCTGTGCACTTTCGACGGGGTAAGCCGACATGGCCAGCGCTTTTTTGCCGCTGGGCAGATTGATACGGGCGGCATCGAGCATAAAGGCCTTGGAGGCCCCCCAAGCCACGTCGCGGGCGTTTTTGCAGCGGAAGCGCCAGATCATGCGACCGTCTTTTTTGGGGCGCGAGTCGGGACGGGTCACCTCGTCTTTACCGCGGATCAGCACCGTTTTGTCGCTCCCGGCGGCCACTTTCAGGCGTCGGTTCTGCTCGGCAGTATAGACCTCATTGGGATTGAGCACCTCGCCGGAGCCCACCACGATGAAACTCGCCGGTACATCCACCGCGTATTCCAGATCGCCGTATTCCAGGTAAAACTCGCCGGAGCCCAGGTAGGGCAGCACGTTCCAGCCTTCCAGGTCATCATAGACGCACATCCGCGGATACCATTGCGCTACTTCGTAAATACGGCCGTTGGGCGTGTCCATCATGCCCATACGCAGGGAACTGCCGTTCGGAATTTTGAATTGGTAGGTAATGAAAATTTTAAGTTTACCCCCTTTGGGAGCGATCGGCTGGTTGAGCCGGACTTGCAGCCGGGTGTCGCTGATCTCGAATTTAGCGGCTACTTTCTTACCGCCCTGCTCCACCATGACCGATTGGATTTTATAGCCACCGTCAAAGCCCATGGGCCGGCCCACCGCCGAGGCATCGCCGGCGATGAGCGCCCCCCGCGATTCCTTGCTGAACAGGTTCTGATCGAGTTGCAACCACAGGAAGGTCAGCTGATCGGGCGAGTTATTGATGTATTCGATCTGCACGTCGCCGCCGATGACGTGGGTCAGCTCGTCCAGGCGGACATTGATGTTATAATTGGCCACATTCTGCCAGTAAAGCGCGCCTGGCGCGCCGGTGCCGCTGCGGGTACCCGTGAGCAGGGTATAGTTGAAAAGAGGATCGAACAGCTCGCGCTGATTATACGGAGAAGGCACTTGGGCAGTGTCCGGCGCAGGGGTCTGCGCGGAAGCGGCCGGCGCAGCCGCCAGCAGCAACAGAAAGGTTAATTTGTTCATCCTGAAAAAATTAAGGTGATCAGCTATAGTGGGAACAAACGTACAGAATCCGGCCATGCGGAGATGGCTTTTTCAGCCAACAGCGGGTTGGAAGGGCTCAAGTGCGGGTTTGCAGCGGTCGTTGACTTAAGGCCAGGCTCAGTCCGTCGGCTCTCCCGCCATCTGCCGCTCGAACAGCTCGGCATAATAACCGCCCTGTGCCATCAACTGCTCATGGGTACCCTGCTGCCCGATGGTGTGGTTTTCCAGCACGATGATGTTATCGAACTGTAGCATACCGTAAATACGGTGGGTGATGATGATGGCCGTTTTATCGGCCAGGGCATTGTCGAGATAGCCCAGAATACGGCTTTCGGTATTGGTATCCACCGCCGAGAGGCAGTCGTCGAGCAGCACGACGTCCGGCTGCTTGGCGAAGGCCCGGGCGATGCTCACCCGCTGTTTCTGACCGCCGGACAGCGTCACACCGCGCTCGCCGACCAGGGTTTCGTAGCCGTTGGGCAGACCGACAATTTCGTCGTGCACGGCGGCGCTTTTGGCAAAAAATTCTGCGTCCGCGCGGGGCAGCCCGGCATTACCGAAGGAAATATTGGCCAGCACCGTATCGGAAAACAGGAATACGTCCTGCGGTACATAACCAAAGCGGCGGCGCAGATTGGCCAGGTCATGCTCGCGGATGTCGCGCCCGTCGATCAGGATGCGGCCCGCCGTCACGTCGTACATGCGGACCAGCAGATCGGCGATGGTGGTTTTGCCGCTCCCCGTGCGTCCGATGATGGCCATTTTCTGGCCGGGCCGCACTTCGAAACTGACGTTTTCCAGGGCGACAATGCCCGTGTCGGGATAGGTGAAACTGACGTTTTCAAAAATAATATGTCCTTGCAAAGGCGTCGCCGGGAAGGGCTGCCCGTCGGCTTGTACCGGACTGATGATGGTCGGCTGGGCGTGCAGGAATTCATTGATGCGCTTTTGGCTGGCCGCTGCCTGCTGGGTCAGCGAAGCGATCCAGCCGATGGCCGTCACCGGCCAGGTGAGCATGTTGACGTAAATGACGAACTCCGCAATGTTGCCGGCACTGATCTTGCCGGCCACCATCTGCAAGCCACCCACGTAGACGACGATGATAGTACTTGCGCCAATGAGCAGCGACATCAGCGGAAAGAAGAAGGCGTCGACCCGGATGAGGTCCAACGATTTGCGCCGGAACTCCTCGCTCTGATCGGCGAACCAGCGCCCCATGGCCTGCTCCTGCACATAACTTTTCACCACCCGGATGCCGCTGTACACCTCTTGCGCCGTTCCGGTCAACGTCGCCAGCTGCTGCTGTATCTTTTCACTTTTTTTGTTGATCAGCGTACTGACCCAGTAAATGGAAATACTGAGGAAAGGCAGGGGCAGTAGCGACCACATGGTGAGCTCCACGCTCACCCGCAGCATGGACCCAATGGTCAGCACGAATAAAAACAGCAGATCGATGCCGTACAAAATGGCCGGCCCCAGGAACATCCTGACCTTGGAAACGTCTTCCGAAATACGTGACATGAGGTCGCCGGTGCTGTTGCGCTTGTAAAAAGCCAGGTCCAGCCGCTCGTAGTGGGCGAAAATTTCCTTGCGCATGTCGTACTCGATCAGGCGGCTCATCACGATCACGGTCTGGCGCATGAAGAACATGAACAGGCCCATCATCAGGGCCAGCCCAATGACACCCAGCCCGAACCAGGCCACCTGCCGGCTCAATTCACTGAACGCTTCGGGATGCGTCGAAATGCCGCCGTGCCCCTGGTAGTATTTCACCCGTTCCACCACGGTGTCCAGTGCCCGGCGGATCAGTTGCGGCTGCCAGACCCGAAACAGGTTGGCCAGGCCGACGAACAGGATGCCCAAGGCAAAACGATATCGATAGGTCCAGAAGAATTTCTTGAGGTAGGCGAGGTGTTTCAAAGGAATTATGAATTATGAATTATGAATGATGAATGATGAGGCACAACAACCAGCCGTTAAAACGGTTGGGGCAGTCGTGCAGATAATGCCCGGTACCACCCCAAGCTATTTATATAAACTGTTATTATAAACCCTAACCTTCATTCCGAAATGTACAAAATCGTGTCGATGACCGGTTTTGTTTGCAGGGAAACATCCACCCGCAGGCTGCCGTACACGTGGTGGGGAAAATACAGGCTGTCGTAACCGAAGGCCACCAGCCAATGCCGCCCTTCCGGTACCGGGGCCAGGCAACCATGGGCATTGGCGCCCATCTGGAACGAAGCGTCATAGTACCCCGGCGGCTGGTCGTAGCCGGGAAAAGAATCAGCATTGTACTTGACATACACCGTTGCGTGGGGGATGGGTTGCAAATGATGCAGCGTCCGGACGCAAATCCGGGTTGGCAAATCGACGTTCTCCGGTGCAGGCGGGCGACAGCCGAGGTTGGCTAAGGCAGATATCAACATACCAAGCAATAACAAACGCATACGTTGATCTGGTTGAGCGATGAAAATGGGCAACTTTACCAACCGAAAGAAGCGCCAGCCAAATTGAATTTGCGGTTTTTCTCTAATTTTGGCACTGCCTTGACTTTAACGGAGGTTCGGAAATCTCCGGCCTCTCCACCGACCAAATTTTTCCATAAATGTCCACCACCACTAAAAAATCCGCCGATAACGGCCTTTCCCTCTCCGCCGGCATTCCCGGCAATCGCATCGTTACCCTCGACGAGTTCATCATTCGCTCCGAAAATGACTTCGAGTACGCCACCGGCGAACTCACCGGCCTGTTGCGCGACATCGGGGTGGCGGCCAAAATTGTCAACCGCGAAGTCAACAAGGCTGGCCTGGGGCACATTCTGGGTGTGTCCGATGGTTCGGAGAATACCTCCGGCGATACCCAGCAGAAACTTGACGTATTTGCTAACGAAAAGTTCATCGAGTGCCTCAAAAACTCCGGTGAATGCTGCGCCATCGCTTCCGAGGAAAATGAGGATATCATCCATATTCCGCCGGTCGGCTCTAAAACCAGCCACTACATCGTCATGTTCGATCCGCTTGATGGCTCTTCGAACATCGACGTAAACGTATCGGTCGGTACCATTTTCGCCATTTACCGCCGCGAAAGCGCTGCCACTGGCCCGGCCACCAAGGCTGATTTTCTGCAAGCCGGCACCAAACAGGTAGCGGCCGGCTATGTCCTCTACGGCACCTCTACCATCCTGGTCTACACCACTGGCCGGGGCGTCAATGGTTTCACGCTCGACCCAAGTATCGGCGAGTTCTGCCTCAGCCATCGCAACATGCGCATCCCGGAGCATGGCCAGACCTACTCGGTCAATCAGGGCTACTACTCCAAGTTCGACCTCGAAATGCGCCGCTACATCGATCACTGTTCCGACCAGAACTATGGGCTGCGCTACATCGGTTCCATGGTCAGCGACATCCACCGCATCCTGATTCAAGGCGGCATTTTTCTGTATCCCAGCACCCGGAAATATCCAAAGGGCAAACTGCGGCTGCTCTACGAATGCAATCCGCTGTCGCTCATCGTGGAGCAGGCCGGTGGTAAAGCCATGAACAGCCAACTCAGGCGTATCCTCGAAGTGGAGCCGACCGAACTGCATCAGCGCGGTACCATTGCTATCGGCTCCCCGGGCATGGTCGACGAGCTCAAGGCCTTCATCGAGCGCTATTCGGCGCTGCCGATTTGAGGTTGAGAGGGGTTTAGGAAGGTTTAGAAAAAAGGTTTAGATGATCGAGCGATTCAGAAAAATTTGAGCGGATGGAGGCTAAACCCCTCTAAACCCTTTCTAAACCCTTTCTAAACCCTTTCTAAACCCTTTCTAAACCCCGCTAAACCTGCCCCCAACCGCCTCCATTGCGATAATCTAAACCCTGGAAGATGCAGTTTTCTGATTTCGGAAATTTCCTCGTGAAAAAGCAACGCCGGCAGGCTTTTTCGATCAAGATGCTGTACGCTTTTATCTATCCTTTCAACAGCGGCATCGTCATTTATGCGGGTTTAATGACTTTCTCGGTGGTGCTGACCAACGTGACCGGACTGCTGCCACAAATTGCCAAGGATTTGTACGAAGGACGGATCAATACGGCGGGCTCTATTTTTCTGTGGCTCTTCGCTTTCTTCCTGGGCGGTTTTTTTGCCGGCTGGTGCGTGGAGCGCGAAAAGCTGCGCAAATGGCGCTACCTGCACCTGCTGCCGCTGCTGGTCGTGGCGATTATTTATATGCTCGTCGGCAACTCGGACGCCCGCACCGAAGCGATGCACCTGCTGGCTTTTCCGGGACTGGTGCTGTTCTCCATCGGCATCCAGAATGCGATGGTCAGCCTGACCACTTCTTCCCTGATCAAGGCCAGCCAGATGACCGGCGTGGTCAACGAACTCGGCGTGGACATTGCCGAAATATTCCATTCGGAGGGTGAAAAACGCCGGCTGATCCAGCGCGAAGCCCTGTTGCGGCTCATCGTCATGACCAGTTTCCTGCTGGGCGCCCTGTTCAGCGTGGCCATGTTCCCGGCTTTCCAGACGCGGATCTTCTTTTTTCCGGCGGGCATCATCCTGGCGGTGATGGCCCACGATGTCTGGCGGTTTTAGCCATGCGCGCATTCCGAACTCCGCATTCGATCAGTACTCCACCTTTTCCAGAAACAAACCCGACGGCGGTGCGGTGAACCTGGCCGGTTCCCGCGAAGGGCGATCCAGGAACATCTCTACCGCTTCCACGTCCATGCGGCCCCGACCCACTTCCACGAGCACGCCGACAATACGGCGCACCATCTTCCATAAAAAGTGCGAGCCGGTGAGGTGTATATAAATCCGGTCGTCCGTCTCCCGGATCTCCACTTTGGTCAGGTCCACTTTCGTGCTCTGGTCCTCCTTCTCGGTATCGCCGAAAGAGCGAAAATCGTGGAAACCCTGCAAGACAGCCGCTGCCGCGCGCATCGCCGGCAGGTGCAGGGGGTCGCGTACCCACCACACGTATTTTTTGCCGAAGGCATCGCGTCGCTTGGAGATCTGGTAGGTGTAACTACGACTGCGGGCATCGTGGCGGGCATGCCAGCGGAGGGCTGCTTTCTCCACCTGGAGTATGTTGACGTCATGCGAGAGTTCGTCATTCAGCCGCATCTGTATTTGTTCCGGTTTCAGCATCGTGCTGGCCACATCCAGGTGCGCGACCTGCCCGCGGGCATGCACACCGGCATCCGTACGGCCCGCACCGTACAACTCTACCTCTCTGGTGCCGAACACTTTGAAAGCGGCTTCCAACAGCTCGCCTTGCACCGAGCGGTCACTTTTTTGCAATTGCCAGCCCGCGTAACGCGAGCCGTCGTATTCCAGGGTCAGCTTAAAGCGCATCGTTCATGGTTTATCGTTCATAATTCCTCATTCTTTTCTTCCTCCTGCAGCCGCTTATTCCCCGGTGCGAACACCGCTTCAATATCTTCGGAAAATTGTTTGGCGATCACCTCGCGGCGTAATTTAAGGGTGGGTGTAAGCAGCCCGTTTTCGGCCGTCCAAGGTTCCTGCAATAGCCGGAATTGCTGTACTTTTTCCACTGTACCCAATTGTTCGTCGTTGATGCGCCGGATTTCCTGCCGGAATATTTTTTCCACCTTCGGGTTCAGCAGCATGAATTGCGGGGCCGTCCAGTGCACCTTGTTCGCCCGGCACCAGGCCTCCAGGTGATCGAAGTTCGGGACGATCAGCGCCCCGGCAAAAGGGCGATTCAGCCCCACCACCATGGCCTGGCTGATGAAAGGAGACGTAGCCAACTCCTGCTCCACAAAAGCCGGCGCTACAAATTTACCGGACGTGGTTTTAAAAATCTCACTGCGCCGCCCGGTGATGCGCAGAAAGCGCTTGTGCTCGAAACAGCCCACGTCGCCGGTCTTGAACCAGCCGTCCGGCGTGAAGCGGGCAGCGGTGTCTTCCGGCCGGTTCCAGTAGCCCCGGGTCACGTTGGGTCCACGCACCTCGATATCGCCGACACCCGTCGCGTCGGGCGCGGCGATGCGTACGTCGACCCCCGGGGCGGGAATGCCGACCGTGCCGAAACGAACGCCACCCGGCTCAAAGCGATTGAAAGCCAGCACCGGACTGGTTTCAGTCAGGCCGTAGCCTTCGCGAACGTCCACGCCGGCGGCGGAAAACAAACGACCCAGGCGCGGTTGCAGGGCGGCAGCGCCGACGGCAATGGCTTGCAGCCGGCCGCCCATCTTTTTGCGCCAGTGCCGAAACACCAGGAAATCGGCCACCGACCGCTGCAGCCGATAGCCGAGGGGCATGTTGCGCGCGCCGGAGAAAGGAAAGCGCTCCCCCAGCTCCAGCGCCCAGTCGAACACCCGGCGCCGTAAAGCCCCGGAGCGGTCCCGCTCTTCCAGCAGCCGCTCGTGCATCCGTTCCAGGATGCGGGGCACCGCCGTGAAGAAATGGGGGCGTACTTCCCGCAGCGTCTCGGCCAGGCGATCCACGGACTCGACATACCAGATCGGGGCGCCCGCCGCCTGGTAAGCATAGGTGACCATGCGCTCGAAAATATGGCTCAGGGGCAGAAAACTGACCGTCGTAGTCGCCGTACCGACCGGCACGATGGCCAGCACGGATTTGACATTGCTGACAATATTGGCATGGCTCAGCATCACGCCCTTCGGAGTACCGGTGGTGCCGGACGTGTAGAGCAGGGTGGCCAGGTCGTCGGCGCCGATGCCGTCGCGGAGGGAGTGGAGTTGCTCCTGCCCCGCTGCATCGGGTTCGCGCAGCAGATCGGACCAAGCATGCACGCCGATAATGGCTTCGAAGCCCAGCAAATATTTTGGCATAATGCCGGCAGCACGGAGTTTCTCCAGCATGGCCACGTTGCTCACCCAGCAGGCGCGCAGATCGGCGTCGCGGGCGATTTCGGTCATTTCATCGGGCCGGGCCGTGGTGTGGATGGGCACCGGTACGATGCCAACCTGGAGCATGGCCGCATCGGCAATGGCCCAGCGCGGGCTGCCGCAGTGGGTCAGCACCCCCACCCGATCGCCTTTCTGCAGACCCAGGTGAAGCAAGCCCAGACTCAGGCGATCCCGTTCGGCCAGGGCTTCGGCGGTAGACCAGCTGCGCCAAAAGCCGTTCTCCCGCCCTGCCAGTGCGACCGGCTGGGGATAACGTTGGTTTTGATACTCTAAAATCTCGAAGAGGCGCGTGAAATCCATGGGACAAAACTACTTATTTGCCAGTTGTCCACAGGCCGCATCGATGTCTTTACCCCGG
>JBKJKS010000428.1:0-3344 GCA_046597295.1 Saprospiraceae bacterium | reverse complement strand
CGGTAGGGCGTGTCCCCGGACATGAACAGATCGGCGACCTCCGGATCAGCATCGAGTTTGCTGCCGGAATAGGGCGTCCCGGCAATCAGCTCACCTTTGCGCTCCAGGATTACGTTGGTAAATACAAAGTGGAGGACTTGCCCTACCCCTACCTACAGATCGTGGAGCGCAAAGGCGAGCTGATCGCCGGGACGCCCTATTCCGGCAGCAAACTCGATGCCGATCCGGAAGTGGCCGATCTGTTCATGTCGGGGGACACGCCCTACCGGTTTTTGCGCGACGCGCAGGGCCGGGTCGAGAGAATCGTGTTCACCATGATCGGCGCGCAGGTGGAGGGGAAAAAGGAGTAATCATCCTTCAAACTCCATCAGCGCCCGATACACCAGATCCACCGGCAGGCCCATCACGTTCTGGAAAGTCCCTTCGATGCGGGTAATCTTGCAGTGGCCGATCCAGTCCTGCGCGCCATAGGAGCCCGCCTTGTCGAAGGGCGGACAGGTACGGATGTAGTAGTCGATTTCGGCGTCGCTGAGTTCGGCGAACCAGACCTGCGTCCTGCCGGCCAGCGTCCGTTGTCGTTCCCTGGCCAGCAGGCAGACGCCGGTGATGACCGTATGCTGCCGTCCGGAAAGCAGGCGGAGCATCCGGAAGGCATCGGCGTAATCGTCGGGTTTGTTGTAGATCGTGTCGTCCAGGATGACCACCGAATCGGCGGCCAGGATGATTTCCTGGTCCTGCAGGAGGTGGGCTGCAGCCTGCGCCTTCTGTTCGGCCAGCCAGGGCGCCACCTCCGCGACGGGCATGGTCGCGGGAAAACTTTCGTCCACATCGAAGGCCTGGACCGTGAATGCAAAACCGGCCTCGCGCAGCAACTGGCTGCGGCGCGGGCTTTTGGAAGCGAGGATGAGGGGACGCATAGTCGTTGATAAAGGTTTATAATAAAACCGAACGCTGAACAAATGCCGATGTGCGGTATAACATGACCGGGATTTAATCTAATCTCCTTTTTTAAACCCCTCTAAATACATCCATCATCACCAGCTGCCCACGATCTTCTCCAGATGCAGCCCGCGCAGCGCCTCGATCGGGTTCTCCGGCCACGATTGCAGCAGCAGGAGCAGGCCGGTGAACATGATCACCTTCACCCAGCCGCTGGCCCGCCCGTAATCACGTTTGGTCTCGGCCCGGTAAATAGTATAGGTACTGAACAGCGCCGGCAGCAGCAGGAACAGCGCACCGGCCACGATCTGCCAAGCCGGAATGCCCGTTTGCTGCCAGAAAAAGAGCAAAAAGCCGATCAATATACTCGCCGTAATACCCGTGAATCCGGCGGGCTTTTTAGCGAAACGCGTGCCTTTGACCACCGCCAGGGTGGCGCAGCCGCAGGCGGCGTCGCCCTGCACATCCTCCAGGTCCTTCACCTGTTCACGCAGCAGATTGGTCAGGAAGGCGAACAGGCTGTACATCCAGACCAGCCCCTCGGCCCGAAGGATGGCGTCGGGCTGCTGGAACGAAGCCAGCCAAAGGGGCCTCTCCTCCGGAAGCAACAAGATAACGGGCACGACGGCGCACAGCACCGACACCAGCAGGTTGCCCAGGATGGCCGTGCATTTAAGTTGCCAGGCGTACAGAAACAGCAGGAAGGAGACGCCCGGATACACCCAGAGCGGCCAACGGTTGGCCGGGCGCAATTCCGCATCGATGGCGAACGCCAGGTAGTGCACGGCCGTCACCAGCGCTGCATACAACACCAGGGCCATCCAGTCGGGCAGGTAGCGGCCCCAGAACACCCGCCGCGGCTTGTTTACCCGATCGATGTCGCGGTCGTAGTAATCGTTCAGGATGTAGCCGGCCAGGGTGGTCAGCACCGTAGCGGCGGCGATATAGCCGAAGGTCCGTTCGGTCAGCACCGGAATGCCGCCGGCCCGCAGAATGGCCGGCCGCAGCGCGAACCAGTACGGTACGCACTGCGTGAGGAAGACGATGACCAGATTGGGCAATCGCAACAGCCGGATAAAAGCCAGGAGCAGGTGCACGAACAAAGGGGGTAAAGGGTGCGAAAAAGCCGGCTTGAAAGTAGGGCAAGTATTTGGTTTAGCGACAAACGACGGGAACTTTTGCGATTCATCCCTACCTAAACCCCACTAAACCTTTTTTATAAACCTTCTAAACCCCTTCTAAACCCCTTCCTAGAACTTAAACACCAGCCCACCCGTCAGCCGCACCAGCCGGCTGGTGTTGCGCCCGCCCAGGATGTAGCCCGTGCTGACGTAGAAGCCCGTCCGGGTACTTTCGGAATAGTAGGCGGTGCCGCCCACCTGGGTGTACGACACGCCGTAGGCCTGCGGCAGGTCCACGACGTCCGGCTGATAGTTGGCGCCTCCGGTCGTATGCTGCCATTCCAGCCAGGCATCGAAGTAGGTATGCCGGCTCGGAAAACCGATTTTCAGCAGCGCCGTGGTAAAATTCCGGGGCCGGAGCGGTTGATAATCCGGGCGCGCCTGGCGTACGGTGGCCACATCCTCCGCCCGCAGTGCGTCCAGCCGCCAGTTGTAGCCGCCGGTCAGGTTCACGAAGAGGCCGATGGGCGTTTCCCATTGCACGATGAGCCGGGCCGGCACCACGGTCGCTCGTTGCCCGAGCGCGCCGGTGGCCGTGGGCTGGTAGTTGCCGATCGGAAAGGAGAGTCCGGTGCCCAGCAGGATGCCCAGTTTACCCGAGGCGCCGAGTTCGGTGTAGACCGGCCGGTATTTGACAAACAAGCCGCCGTCCTGCCAGCCGCTCTGCCGTTCGGTGAAGACATAGGCCGCGGTGGCCACCAGGTCGAGCCGCTCCTGCAGCCCATAGGTGGCGAACAGGCCGAGCATGCTCCCCCGGTAAGGGGTGGCATAGCGTTGTCCCTCCGCCCCGATGAAGTCCCGGGCGGAGTTGAAGGAAAAGGAGGGCGCCAGGTCCAGGTGGCCCCGGCCCTTGAGGTAGCCGTCGAGGGGGCCTTGGGCGAGGCAGTAGCCGGGGAGGAGGAGAAGGAACAGTATGGAATAGTGCATGCTATATAAACGACCAAAGGCTGGGAAAAGATCGTGGGGGCGTTTTATAATTTGGACTGCTGGGGCAAGTGCCGAAAAAGATTCTGCCAGTAGTTTGTTGGATGGGGATTTTGGGTACCTTTGGCGGACTGACAAATTGCAATGGGAAGCATTTCGCCACGATCTATACGCTTTGGATTGTTTTTTGGGGTTGCGGACGAGTAGTGGGTTTGGGCATTTTTTTATTGCGGCGGCTTTAAGTTATTTTATGAAAACCGTTTTTGGTAGTGGTAAAAACAACTTCGATGATCAAAGATC
>JBKJKS010000341.1:0-3311 GCA_046597295.1 Saprospiraceae bacterium | reverse complement strand
GGGTAGGGTGGCGTATGCCATCAAAAAGTTAAAAGGTCCGGCAGGCGAAACGCATATTGGCTGCGCAGCCTATATTTGTCATACGACGCATGGTGCAGGTACATGATATTTATATACCACCGGCACCCGGCTGCCTTCACGAAAGCAAATCGAATGGCATTCCTCCAAACTTCCCTGTTACTGATCGTCATAGCCGCCTGCTACAGTCTGGCGGGATGTCAAACTAAAAACCCGGCGACCAAACCGGAAACTGATTAAACTGTCGGAACTTGTTGGCAGCAACCGGCCGGAAATAGGCCTGGCCAGAGCCGCTTATCCATCTCTATAACCTTCACCTGAAAATACGGATGCCAACCAATTTCGATGCTATTGCCAAAGAATACAAGGCCTCCAAACTGCTGCCCTGGCGGCTGCACGTGGAAGCCGCCACCTTTTTCAACCTGCTTGGTGATCCAACCGGTCTGCACCTGCTGGACCTGGCCTGCGGGGAAGGCTTTTATACCAGGCAGTTCAAGATCAGGGGCGCTGCCCGGGTGACCGGGGTGGATATTTCCCCGGCGATGATCCGGTTGGCCCGGGAAGAAGAAGAACGGCAGCCTATGGGCCTGGTTTATCACGTACAGGACGTATTGTCGCTGGAACTCCACGAAAAATTCGATCTTATCTGCGCGGCTTATTTGTTGAACTATGCCAGCCATGCCGATGAACTGACGCAAATGGCGCAGGTCATTGCCAACCATCTAAAGCCCGGGGGGCGGTTTGTAACGATCAACAGCAATCCGGACTATCCATGCGCGACAGACGCCATGTTCCCCTATGGATTTACCCGGGAGAATAAAGGCCAGGCGGAAGGGGCCGAGGTCATTTATCGTTTTTATCAACCGGACGGATTCCATGTGGCGGTTACGAATTATCATTTAGCCAGATCGACCCACGAAAAGGCCTTCCGGCAGGCCGGTTTTACTGACCTGCAATGGCAGGCCGTCACGGTATCACCCGAGGGGGAAGCGGAATTCGGTCAGGCATACTGGGCGGATATATTAAAATGCCAGCCGGTAGTTGGGCTGTCCTGTGTTAAGGCGTAGTAGTGCATGACCTGGCCGTTTTTATGAGTGCCCGTTGGTGAAATCGGATTCGGAGGGCTTCAAGTATATCGACTGAGCCATGCGCAGCCGTTCTGAACTTATTATTAATGCCATACGGCGGCACAAGCTGCGGACAGGCAGTCTGGTGAAGCAACTATAATCGACTATACTATGAATCGTGCCCAGCCGCTTCTGCTTTTACTTGTTTTAGCCGCTCCGGCCTTGTTTGCCCAGCCCATCGACCGGGCTCCTTTCGTACTGGGTGAAGTCCGTCAGCTCTACTCGGAGGCGCTGCACGAAGTCCGTACGCTGAATATTTACCTGCCCGCCGGTTATAGTCGGGACTCCGCCCGGCATTACCCCGTTATTTATCTGCTGGACGGTTCGGCCGACGAAGATTTTATCCATGTGGTGGGACTGGTGCAATTCGCCACCTTTCCCTGGGTGAATACGCTGCCGGCCTCTATTGTGGTGGGCATTGCAAATGTGGACCGCAAAAGGGATTTTACTTTTCCCTCCCGCAATGCCGAAGATCAGGCGCAAGTGCCCAGCGCGGGCGGCTCTGCGGCCTTCATTCGCTTCATCGAAACGGAACTGCAGCCTTTCATCAACCGTCATTATCCGACGGACACGACCGCGACGCTCATCGGCCAGTCACTCGGCGGCCTGCTCGCCACGGAAATCCTCTTTAAAAAACCCGATCTGTTTACGCACTACATACTGGTCAGCCCCAGCCTGTGGTGGGATGACGAATCGCTGTTGCGGCTGGAGCCGCAGCGCCCTGCCAAGCCCATAACTGTCTATCTGACGGTCGGTCGGGAGGAACATCCGGTCATGGTGCGCACTGCCGTCGCCCTATCGGAGCAGCTGCAACCCGGTAAGGCCGGTCAGGGGCGCCTGTTTTTCAAACAGTGGGAGGGACATGACCACGGCAGTATTTTACACTGGGCCGTGTACGATGCGTTTGGGCAAATCTTCCGGGCGAAGCAGTAAAGTACCGGGTGGCGTAGGAAGATACGGCCAGGCGGCATCCGATTGGCCGGTAGCTGCTTTTTTAAAAAGAATAACTTTGCCTGGTCATGTCTGGCGGTTGTATGCCGCCGCTCTCCAATTGCGTTCGCTACTATCTTGCCATGAAAAGAACTGTCTTCTTTTGCTTGTTCGCTGTTTACCTAACCCCGGCTGCCTTTACCCAGACAGACCTGGAAAACCCATCCACGCAGGTCAAAACGGCCAACGGCATCCTGCAAGGGGTGGATGAATCCGGCGTCCGCGTTTTCCGGGGCATTCCATTTGCCGCGCCGCCGGTGGGCGATCTGCGCTGGCGCGAGCCAAAAGCCGCACAGGACTGGAGCGGCGTGCGTCAGGCGGACAAGTTTGGACCGCGGGCCATGCAGCGGCCGCTGTTCGGCGATATGAATTTTCGCTCTGCGGGCATGAGCGAGGATTGCCTCTACCTGAACGTCTGGACACCGGCCCGTGCCGCTACTGACCGCCTGCCGGTGCTGGTGTACTTCTATGGCGGCGGCTTAATGACCGGTGATGGCTCCGAGCCCCGTTATGATGGCGAGAGCATGGCCCGCCACGGCATCGTGGCGGTAACCGCCAATTACCGACTCAATATTTTTGGCTTTATGGCCCACCCGGAGCTCACGAAAGAATCGCCCCACCGCGCCTCCGGTAACTATGGATTCCTGGACCAGGCGGCGGCCCTGCAATGGGTCAAACAGAATATTACCGCATTCGGCGGCGATCCGGCGCGGGTGACGATCGCCGGGGAGTCGGCGGGTTCCGTAGCGGTGAGTGCACTGATGGTCTCGCCCTTGTCCAAAAACCTGCTGGCCGGCGCCATCGGGGAAAGCGGGTCCGTGCTGGGCACACTTTCGGCCATTCCGCTGGCGGAAGGCGAGCAAAACGGCGTTAAATTCGCGGAGCTGGCCGGTGCCAAATCCCTGGCGGCACTGCGCCAGCTGCCGGCCGCCCGGTTGCTCGAAATTGGTGCTAATCATGAATGGGAACTCTTCCGGGTGACCGTGGACGGCTATTTCTTTCCACAACAGCCGGCGGCCCTGTATGCGGCCGGCCAACAGGCGAAGGTGCCTTTGCTGGTCGGTTGGAATTCGGAAGAGAGCAATTACCGGGCGGTGCTGGGTACGGAAGCCCCCACCCGGGAAAACTTTGCCCAAGCGGTCCGGAAGTTATATGCCGATCGGGCGGCGGACGTAC
>JBKJKS010000268.1:0-3665 GCA_046597295.1 Saprospiraceae bacterium | reverse complement strand
CTCGCTGCCCTGCCCGATTCGCCGGTACGCACTTGGGTGTACAATGTCCGCAAACGCTTTTTCCAGAAAGCCAGCCTTCCCCAGGCGGACTTTGCGCAAATATTTCCGGATGATGCCACCCATCCGGAAATAGCGCAGCTGCTGGAGAGTATGGCGGCATGGAAAAAAATTCAGGATGATTTGCAGGCCGCCGGCAGCCGGATCGAACAGGCATTATGGGAAAATTGGCACACGATCCAGCACGCGGCAAAAAACCCGGATTTTCAAAAAGCGCTGCTCTTCGCCAGCCACGATCTGCTGGATCGGCTGCCGGTTTTTTGTGGCCAACCGGCGGATCAATTCACTGCCAAAGACCGCCAAACCGGTCTGGCCGTACTCCAATATCTGACCCGCGGGGCGTACAAAACGTCTCCGCTCAGTCGATTCACCACCGTTTCGCTCTGGCAATGGCAGCAACCTACTCCCCCACCCGATCCGGACGCCCCCACCTTCCTGCAAGCGGCCAAAGCCGTCGTCACGCCCAATGTGGCGCTACTGCCCGCGTTGTACGAAGTGCTCCTGGCCGAACCGGCTTTTTACCACTCCCTCGCGCTCATACTGAATCCCTGCGTTACGACCGCGATCGCACCGGATGGCTGGCAGTGGCTTTATTTCGATGGAGAAAGCGAGAGTTTCCAGCACCTGGCCTATAATCCCGTGGTGGCAGCCGTCATCCGCATCTGCCTGGAGCAGCAGCGGCAGGTTTCCTGGCCATTTCTGCTTGCTAATCTGTCTATGGAAATTTTGGCGGAGGAAACAGAATTATCAAAGCTGATTCATGAACTGATCGCCTTGGGCCTGCTGACCTGGCAGTTGCCCGAGCGCGGACTAACGCCCGGCTGGGCTGGCACTTTGTACCATTATCTGGGTCATTTGCCCATGGCGCCGGTCATCACCGAAGCGGCGGCCTTGCTGCAATGGTTGCGCACGGCGGCGCGCACCCTGCCCTTTCAAACCATCCCCGAAGCCCAGGCGACACAGCGGCAGACCTGGCAGCAGGTGCAGGGGTTTTTCGAGCGGCACGGCAGCCCGGTACCGCCCCTGCCGGCCGAACAGGTCTTTTTCGAGGATGTGGAGCAACCGGCAACCGTCAGCTGCCCGCCGGAAGTGCTGCAACAACTTGCGGATCAATTGGCAGCGTGTTGGCGGCAATCCGCGCCGCAGCGCTGGTCGCCTTTCCGCTCGGCGCTGCATGCCTGCACGGCCTCCGTACTGAAAGTGGGTGAGAGCCGCCCTTTTCTGGATTTCTGCCCACAATTCCTGTCTGCAAAAGCGGAGTGGGAAAAACATCTGCCGGTGGAGGCGGCGCCATTTTCAGGAAAAATCGGCGCATTGCTCCAGGTGTTCAAAAAAGACGACGGGTCGTACGGCGCGGTGCTGAACGGCCTCTTTCCGGGTGGTGGCAAACTGATGGCCCGCTGGACCCATCTTTTTCCTGCCGGATTCCGGGCAGCGTTGCAGGACTGGTTTCCCGGTGACGCCGTCGCATTTCCCTGGCAGGGCTGGTCGAATGCCAACTTCCAGCCGGCCCTGTCACAGACGGCCCTCGCCGTCCCCGACGGGCGCACGGCCGCCCCGGATGGCTCCGCTTTCCTGCTCGGCGACCTGCAGGTACAACGTACCGCAGACGGGCCCATCCTGCTGGATGCCAAGACCGGTCGCCGGGTCTGGTTCACCGATCTGGGTCTGGAGTCGCCGACTACGCGGCCGCCGGCGCTGCAGGTACTGTGGCATTTGGGGGTACCGCCGCTGTCGCTGGAGAGTTTATGGCCGGTCGAGCCCGGCTGGGCACCGGCCGGAGCGGACTGGCAGTATCGTCCACGGGTGGCGTACCAATCCCTGGTGCTACGCCGGGCTGGTTGGCGTGTGTCGCCGACCGCCTGGCAACATTGGCCGCAACCTGCCGGCACGGTGGGGGAACGCCTGTTGCGGCTGCGCCAAGCCTTGCTGGAGGGTGGATTGCCGGCCCGGTTTTTTGCCCGGTTTTAC
This sequence comes from Saprospiraceae bacterium, assembly GCA_046597295.1. Lineage (GTDB taxonomy): Bacteria > Bacteroidota > Bacteroidia > Chitinophagales > Saprospiraceae > M3007. The sequence continues at coordinate 1,637 of JBKJKS010000268.1, read as the reverse complement.
CCGGAGAAACCGTTTTACATGGATCGGGAGAGCCCGGCTGGTTTACTGCTGCTGGAAAAGGTGTTGCGCGGAGGAGCGGGGGAATTGTACGTTACGGAGATGCTGCCCACAGCGGAGCAAAGCGTGGGAGAACGGGTCACGGAGTTTGTGGTGGAATTGACGGTGTAGTTTGACATTCTAATGATGTAAAAATCCGCAGGTTGACCGCATTACCACCTGCGTACCTTCCATATTTCAAGTAAATGAGAAAACTCGTCTTCCTGCTCAGTCTGCTGCCTGCCACCTGCAGCTTTGCCCAAAGGCCCACACCCATCATCCAGCTCAATCAATTGGGCTTCTATCCGCAGGCGCCGAAAGAGGCCGTGATCGCGGGTACCATCCAGCACAGCACGTTTTATATTAAACGTGCCGGCCAGGCGAAAACGGTTTTTACCGGTCAACTGGGTAAGCCGATCATGCTGGGCGATGCATCCTACCGGATCGCCGATTTTTCCGCCTTTCGAAAGCCGGGGCTGTACTTTCTCGAAGTGCCCGCGGTGGGTGCGACTTATAATTTTGAAATCAAAAAAGACCTGCACCGGCACGCCGCTGTGGCCGCCTTAAAGGGTTTCTACTTCCAACGCACTTTCGTGGACCTGCCACCCAAATATGCGGGCCAATGGGCCCGCGCGGCCGGGCATCCCGATACGCAGGTGTATGTGCATGGGTCGGCGGCCACGGCACAGCGTCCGGAAGGAACGGTCATCGCTTCGCCCTTGGGCTGGTATGATGCGGGCGACTACAATAAATACATCGTCAATTCGGGCATTTCGGTGGCGACGCTGCTTTCCCTTTACGAGGACTTTCCGGCTTACTGCAAAAAACTGCCGGTCAATATTCCCGAAAGCGGTAATGCCCTGCCCGACGTGCTGAACGAAGCCTTGTTCAACATTCGCTGGATGCTCACCATGCAGGATCCCGGTGACGGCGGGGTCTATCACAAGCTCACGAATGCGAAATTCGATCCGCTGGCCATGATGCCAGCCCAGGCTACCGAAAAACGGTACGTGGTGCAGAAAAGCACGGCCGCTGCCCTGGATTTTGCGGCGGTTATGGCCCAGGCGAGCCGTGTTTTCCGGAAATTTGACCGGCAGATGCCACGTTTTGCCGATTCCTGCCTCGTGGTGGCGGAACAGGCCTGGGGTTGGGCCAGGCTACACCCGGACGTCCGGTACCAGCAGAATGAACTGAATAAACGGTATGAACCGGACATTGTGACCGGTGAGTATGGCGATGGTGACCTGCGTGACGAGTGGATCTGGGCAGCAGTAGAACTGTGGGTAACGACCAGGAAAGAGGTGTATAAAGATGCGGTAAATGTTTTTCCCGACCATCAACTGCCGCTGCCCGCCTGGAATGATGTACGTACGCTGGGTTATTATACGCTGCTCCGGTTGCGCGAACAGTTACCGCCTGCAGGCTGGAGCACGGAAGTCGACCGGTTGAAAAAAACCCTGTTGGCTCAGGCCGACAGTATGGTCGGGCGTGCTGCCAGGCACCCTTTTCATACGGTGATGGGCAGTTCGGCGCGCGACTATGTCTGGGGAAGCAGTGCGGTAGCGGCCAATCAAGGCATCCTGCTGATTCAAGCCTACCGC
>JBKJKS010000590.1:0-2618 GCA_046597295.1 Saprospiraceae bacterium | reverse complement strand
CAATCTGCTTGCGGTAGGGGATGCCGCCCAGTTCGGCGGTGATATCGCGCAGCAGCCCCCTGGCCTGGGCCTGCAGCACCCAGCCCGAGAAGTAATGAATCCGCGAACCATAACCCTGTACGGTGCCGCCCCAGTACCGCAGTTGACGCAGTTGATCCTGGTAGGCCTGGAAATCGCCTCTCGCGCTGAGCGTAATGCCCAGGCAGCTTTCGACAAATGTCCAGCAGTCGAGCGCGCGGAGGTTGATGACCAGCTGCTCCGGCCCGGTTTGCTCCAGCGTACCGACGGCATAGGGAGTGTCCAAGAAGGACTTCGCAATCGCCAGGGTTTGCAGTGACCGTTCTGCGTCAGGAGCGGCTATTTTTTGCTTCTCCACAAAAACGGCCACGTCGCGCGCATCGAACCCGGTGTTTGCCGGCGACGGGAAAGGTTCGGGATGCTGGGCGGGAGCAAGCAGCGAAAAGCAAAAGCAAAAAATCGGCAGCGCGCGCATAGTTACTTTTTGGGCGAAGTTACGGTGACGTCATCCGTTCTTCACCGGTACAAAAAACCCGCCTGGTCTCTTTAAAGACCGGGCGGGCGGATGTCTGTCGTTCAAGACTAATTTATTGTCCTTTTCCACCACCGCCCGGTGGCATGGGCGTAGTAGGCGGCATAGGGGTGCCCGGCATCGGTTTGGTATGTTCGAGCGGTTTCATTTCCCCACTTTTAGCCGCTGCCAGCAATTCCAACCCCGTTTGATTAGCCGGGTCAAGTTCCAGCAAGGTGGTTGCATTGGTCCGCGTACCTTCCACATCGCCCTGCAGGAAATAATAATAGGTCAGGTATTCGTATCCGGTGATCAGGTCCTTTTTGTTTTTTTCCTTGTCCAGCATGCCAATAGCCACATACTTTTCAAAGTAAGGCTTGGCCCGGCCAAACTGGCCCACCAGTTCCGGATGCGCCTGCACATCCACATCCAACCTGGTGGCTGCCTTGGCAGACCAAAGCCAGCCAATGCCGGCCGCGGGTACTAATTCGGTAACCCGGAGAAACATTTTTTCCGCTTTTTCGTAGCGCGTCGAATCTTCTTTGCAATAGTACAGCGCCACACCGAGCTTGTACAGATCGGCGGGATCGGGTTTGATCACCGAATCCTGATACATCTGATAAGTCACGGCAGAATTGCAGTTGTCCTTTTTGGAATAGTAAAGATCGCCCACTTCCTTATACAACGTCCAGTAGGAAGAGTCCATAGCAATGGCCTTCTTCATGTTGTCGATGGCCGCCAGGGTATCGCCTTGGGTCTTCACCTGCAGGCGTCCCAGGTACTGGTAGTCGGAAGGCAGTACTTTATCCGGGGTCACTTTGGTGAAGTAGTCGTTCATGATGTCCAGTCCTTTCGCATAGTCGCCCGTCTCGTAGTAGCTGTAGCCCAACAGGCGGCGCAGATAGTTCTTGGAACCATCCTTCTGGATGATCTTCTCCACCAGCGTAATACTGCCGGGATAGTCCTTGGTAATGAACAGTGTGTTCGCCAGCTGCATCTCGTCTTCTACCGTCACATCGTCACCGCCGGCAACCAGGGCTTTGGACGCTTCAGCCGCTTTTTCCCATTTGCGGGCATAGTAATAATACTCGGCTTTGGCCCGCAGCGCAGGGGTATAACGGGGCGATGTGGCGATGGTCCGATCCAGGTAATCCACGTATTTATCGTTCAATTTGGCGGCTTTGTACACCTTAGCCAGCATGAGTTTAGGCAGCGGATTTTTCGGATCCAGCGATTCGGCCAGTTCATATTGCTGGGCGGCCAGGCCACCGTTTGGCATTTCCTTATAGGCATAGCCGAGGGTCATCAGGGCGGTAAAGTCCCTGGAATTGGCTTCGTAGGCCATCTTTAGAAACTCCTCGGCCCGCACGAAGTTGGGTTTTACGCCCGGCGTGGTATACAGGAAGGATTCACCGATCTGCCGCAGTACATTGGCGTCTTTCTTGCCATTTTTGGCGGCTTTTTTAAACTGCTCGTCTGCTAAGGCGATATCATTTTTCAGCAGCAGAACACGACCGTTTGCCACCCAGGCCAAAGGACTGTCCATTTTAGCCTGGAAGCCGGCATCGAAAGCGGCCTTGGCCTTTTCTTTGTCGCCTTTGGCCAGATGGGCATTGCCCAGCGTGAGCCACGCCGTCTGGTCGGACGGGTTGGCTTTGGTCAGCGCCGTATAGACACTAATGGCCTTATCCCAATTTTCCGTCTGCATCGCCGTCAGCCCATCGGCATGGGATTGAGCGGCCGCGATCTGAGCATATACGATCGCCACTAAGAACATGGCTTTTTTCAAGAGAGTTATCATTGTTCGGAAAAAGTTTTTGTGAATACGACTTGTAAATGATTGGTTTTGGGCGGTGAAGATTCGATTATTCAGACGTTATTTTTTCAAAAAATCCACATTAAAAAAAGGGAAAAAGGGGCAACATCCCTCTATTTAATACAAGATTAACCATAAATATCTATTTACGGCTTGCTTTGACCAGTCGGGGCGGAATCTGGGCCGGCAACAGGCCGTCTTTCAGCACAATCCGCTGCCCGTCGCTGCCGGCCAGGTAGGAAGCAAAGCCCAGGCCCAAGCCCTGCCGGGCCT
>JBKJKS010000555.1:0-6630 GCA_046597295.1 Saprospiraceae bacterium | reverse complement strand
TCCCGGGCTTAAACGCAGTGGAACCGGGAGTGCCGTATTGTTCAGCACCGTGGCGGTGCAGACCGGTATGACCTTCCATGCCGGTATAGCATCAGCGAAGGGAGCGGTCGAGGGTCTGGTACGTGCGTTGGCCGCCGAGTGGGCGCCCACGGTGCGTATCAACGCCATCGCGCCTTCTCTGACGGACACGCCTTTGGCAGCACAATTGTTGAATACGGAAGAAAAGAGACTGCATTCAGCCCAACGCCATCCGCTCAAACGCATCGGTACGCCGGCGGATATGGCCCATGCGGCCCTGTTTTTACTCTCTGCACAGGCCTCCTTTATCACGGGCCAGGTACTTCCGGTGGATGGAGGGATGGGAAGTCTCAAATGAATCGTTCAATAAAGCCCGGCAGTCGTCAGGATTTGGATCTGTGCCCTCAATTGGTTCTTCCTCAAATAACACAGGGAAAATAATGTAACACCGAACTGCCGGGCAGCTTGACAAACAAGTTGCACAAATGTAAGGGCTATTTTGAAAAATAAAATTCTGTTTTGATGCCATTTTTTACGGTCGTACGGAATGTTTGACGAAGCTTCAGGTTTTATTAACAAATTCCGCTTGGTTTCGCTTCTCTACCTTTTCGGAAAACCTTATCTTTGCGGCTCGTTAGGCGAAGGCTGTTCTTTTTCAGAGAAATTTGGTCTGTGCCGCGAAACTTTTACTTAAATTCTTCGTCTCCAGTTCCCGCTGCCCCCAGACCGAACATCATTTTTCTATGCAGAACATTCGCAATATCGCCATCATTGCCCACGTCGACCACGGCAAGACGACGCTCGTAGATAAGCTCATCCACGCTTCCAAGCTGTTCAAGGAACACGAGGTGTCCGGCGATCTCATTCTGGACAACAACGACCTGGAGCGCGAGCGTGGCATCACTATCCTGGCCAAGAACGTTTCAATCACCTACAAGGGCTATAAGATCAACGTCATCGACACACCGGGTCACTCGGATTTTGGGGGTGAAGTGGAACGCGTGCTGAACATGGCCGACGGTGTACTGCTGCTCGTGGATGCCTTCGAAGGCCCCATGCCCCAGACCCGTTTCGTGCTGCAGAAAGCCCTCGAAATGGGCAAGAAGGTGATTGTGGTCATCAATAAGGTAGACAAGCCCAACTGCAATCCGGACTGGGCCCATGAGCAGGTCTTCGATCTGATGTTCGCCCTGGATGCCAATGAAGACCAGCTGGACTTTCCCGTGGTATTCGGCTCCGCCAAGCAGGGCTGGATGAGCCACGACTGGAAAACGCCTTCGGACAACCTCACCATTCTGCTCGACGATATTATTAAATACGTACCGGTACCGGAGGCCCAACAGGGCACCCCGCAGATGCTGGTGACGTCGCTTGACTACTCTAATTATATTGGCCGGATCGCGGTGGGCCGCCTGACCCGCGGCACTTTGACCGCCGGTCAGCAGGTATCGCTCTGCAAGAAAGAAGGCGTGATCCAGAAGCACCGTATTTCCAAACTCTTCGTCTTCGAAGGGTTGGGTAAGAAAGAGGTGCCTGCGGTGGAAGCCGGCGATATCTGCGCCGTGGTTGGAGTGGAAGGCTTTGAGATCGGCGATACCATTGCCGACTACGAGAATCCGGAAGCGCTGGAAACGATTTCCATCGATGAACCGACCATGAGCATGCTCTTCACGATCAATGACTCGCCTTTCTTCGGACAGGAGGGTAAGTTCGTGACCAGCCGCCACCTGCGCGAGCGCCTGGAGAAAGAACTGGAAAAGAACCTGGCCATGCGCATGCAGGAAACCGGCTCCGCCGACTCTTTCCTGGTGTTCGGCCGGGGCGTTTTACACCTGGCTATCCTCATCGAGACCATGCGCCGCGAAGGCTATGAACTGCAGATCGGACAACCGCAGGTGCTGATCAAAGTGATCGACGGCCAGAAGTGCGAACCAGTGGAGGAACTGACCATCGACGTGCCGGAGGAGACCAGCGGCAAATGTATCGAATTCGTCACCCGCCGCAAAGGGGTGATGAAAAGCATGGAACCCAAAAATGACCGCTTTCTGCTGAAATTCGATATGCCTTCCCGCGGTATTATCGGTTTGCGCAGCAATATTCTGACCGCTACACAGGGCGAAGCCGTCATGACCCACCGCCTGCTCGGCTACGAGCCCTGGAAAGGAGATATCGCCGGTCGTCAGGTGGGCTCGCTGATCGTGATGGAAACCGGTACCGCCATTGCTTACTCCCTCGATAACCTGCAGGACCGCGGCGTATTTTTTGTCGAACCCGGCGAAGATATTTACGAAGGTCAGGTGATCGGCGAAAATAACCGGGTCGGCGATCTGGTCATCAACGTCACGAAAGCCAAGAAACTGACCAACCACCGCGCTTCCGGTTCGGACGACAAGGCCTCTTTGCCGCCGCCCCGCCGCTTTTCGCTGGAGGAAGCCCTGGAGTACATTCAGGAAGACGAATACGTAGAGGTGACGCCGAAAAGCATCCGCCTGCGCAAGGTGTATCTCAAAGATTTCGAGCGGAAGAAAGCCTCGCAGAAAGGCGGCCTGGCGCTGGCCTGAATAAGCGACGGGCCATAAATCAAATTTTGAGCCTGGCCAACAAAAAAATCGGAATCTTCTTTCGTGTGCCAATAAAGTCTATTTTTGCAGCCATTTTCGGGGGCCTTCTCCCCGAAAATGGCTGCAATTGCCATAGAAAACGGTTTTTGCAGTCTCCGCACCTGTTTTTTTATTCATCCCCGCCTGCTGCCTGCTCCAGCACCTCCAACGATTTTTAACCACCCGATGGCGCACCCGTCTATTTTCATCGGCCCGGGTATGCCTTCTTTCCTTGAAATATGCGCACCAAACTTTCTCAGTTCAATTTCAATCTGCCCAAAGAACTAATCGCTCAATACCCCAGCGAAGAACGTGACCAAAGTCGCCTGATGGTGTTGCACCGTTCGACCGGTAAGATCGAACACAAAGTTTTCAAGGATTTGCTCGGTTACTTCGGTGACGGAGATGCAATGATTTTCAACAACACCAAAGTATTCCCGGCCCGCCTGTTCGGCCAGAAGGAAAAGACCGGTGCAAAAATCGAGGTCTTTCTGCTGCGCGAACTCAACCACGACGCCCGCCTATGGGACGTGCTGGTAGACCCGGCCCGCAAGATCCGGGTCGGCAATAAACTCTACTTCGAGGACGAACAAGGCAATGATGCCCTCGTCGCCGAAGTAGTGGACAACACCACTTCCCGGGGCCGGACTATTCGCTTCCTCTTCGAAGGCACCGACGACGATTTCCAGAACGAACTGCTCAAACTGGGTAATACGCCCCTCCCCAAGTACATCGAACGGGAGCCGGAAGCCATAGACCGGGAGCGCTACCAGACCATTTACGCCAAGGAACTCGGCGCTGTGGCCGCGCCAACCGCCGGCCTGCACTTCAGCCGGGAACTAATGAAGCGCCTGGAACTGAAGGGCGTCACCTTTGCCGAGGTCACCCTGCACATCGGACTGGGCACTTTCCGGACCATCGACGTGGAAGACCTGTCCAAACACAAAATGGAAGCCGAATATTTCCGTATCGACGCCAAGGCCTCCGAGACGGTGAATAAGGCCATGCATGCCCATAAAAAAATCTGTGCGGTGGGCACCACCGTCATGCGGTCCATCGAAACGGCGGTGTCGGCCGAGCAGATCCTGAAACCGGTGGAGGGCTGGACGAACAAGTTCATTTACCCGCCCTACGAGTTCAGTATTGCCAATAGCATGGTCACTAATTTCCACCTGCCCAAGTCGAGCCTGCTCATTATGGTCTCGGCTTTCGGCGGTTTCGATCTCACTATGGAGGCTTACAACGAAGCGGTGAAAGAGAAATACCGTTTCTACAGCTACGGTGACGCGATGCTTATTTTGTAAAAAATGCAAAAATTATTTGCCGAAACCAGCGTTGTGCAGCAACCATGCCGCTGAAACCCTGTTCTTTGCCACCTGAACCTTTCAACGAAACGAACTTTTTACGCTTATGTATTGGACTCTCGAACTCGCCTCCCACCTGGAAGAAGCACCGTGGCCGGCCACCAAGGATGAACTCATCGACTATGCCATACGCTCCGGCTCACCGCCGGAAGTGATCGATAACCTGGAGGAACTGGACGACGACGGCGAACTCTACGAAAGCATCGAGGATATCTGGCCGGACTATCCGCGCCACGACGACTTCTTTTTCAACGAGGACGAATACTGAGTTCGGAACTTCTCTGCCCCCTGATCGGGGCTACTGCTAACTGGCAGTAGCCCCGATTTTTTTTAGGTGTCCGGCCAATCACGCAGGGCAATCTTTCTATTTTTGCCGGCATGAAAACCCATCCAACCGTCCGGCACAGCGATGTGGTACTGATCGGCACCGGCATCATGAGCGCCACCCTCGGCACCCTGCTCCGCCAGCTGGAGCCGCAGTGGACTATCCGCATTTTCGAGCGCATGGACCAGGTGGCCATCGAATCGTCGGAAGCCTGGAACAATGCCGGCACTGGGCATTCGGCCTTTTGCGAACTGAACTACACGCCTGAAAAACCGGATGGGTCGATCGATATTGGCAAAGCTATTCAAATTGCTTCCGCGTTCGAAGTGTCCAAAGAATTCTGGGCGACGCTGGTCCGACAGGGCATCATTGCTGATCCGGCCGCGGTCATCCGGCGGACGCCGCACATGAGCTTCGTCTGGGGGGAGGAAGACGTCGCTTTTCTGCGCAAACGCTATGACGCCCTGCGCACGCATCCCCTGTTCGAGGCCATGCAGTTCTCCGACAATGCGGCGCAAATTGCCGGCTGGATTCCGCTGGTCATGGCCGGACGGGATCCAGCCCAAACCATCGCTGCTACCTGCATGGACATCGGAACGGACGTCAACTTCGGTACTTTATCCAGGACCATGTTCCACAACCTGCAACAAGACGAGCAGGTCGACATCCTGCTGCACCGCGAGGTGGACGACCTGAAACGCCTGGACGGCGGCGGCTGGGAACTGGCGGTTCAGAACCTGGATACGGATACGACGATCCGCTACACTTCGCGTTTCGTATTCATCGGCGCCGGCGGCGGTTCGTTGCCCCTGCTGGAAAAATCGGACATTCCGGAAGGACGGGGCTACGGTGGCTTCCCGATCAGCGGTCAGTGGCTGGTCTGCAACCGGCCGGACATCATTGCGCAGCACGATGCGAAGGTGTACGGCAAAGCCAAGGTCGGTTCGCCGCCCATGTCGGTGCCCCACCTCGACATCCGCCTGATCGAAGGGCGGGAAGCGCTGCTCTTCGGACCCTTTGCCGGTTTTTCTACCAAATTCCTGAAGCACGGCTCCTACCTGGATCTGCCGCTTTCGGTGAAGTGGGACAACATCTGGCCCCTGGTGTCGGCCGGTGCGCGGAACCTGCCCCTCACCAAATACCTGATCGGCCAGGTCACGCAGTCACACGAGGATCGGATGGAGGCTTTGCTGGAGTATTTCCCTTTGGCCAAGACCGAGGACTGGACCCTGCAGCAGGCCGGCCAACGGGTACAGGTGATCAAAAAAGACGCCGAGGAGGGTGGGGTGCTGGAGTTCGGCACCGAGGTGGTCTACGCCGCCGACGGCTCCCTGGCCGCGCTGCTGGGCGCTTCGCCGGGCGCTTCCACGGCGGTGTCCATTATGCTCGACGTGTTGCAGAAGTGTTTTCCGGAGGAAGTTGCTACGTCGGCCTGGCAGTCAAGTCTGGCGGCGCTGATTCCTTCCTATGGTTCCTCCCTGGCCGAAAATGCCGCGCTGTGCCGGGCGACGCGGCAGCGGACGGCGAAGGTGCTGGGGTTGGATAGGAATTCTTCACCTTAAAAAAATGCACGAACTGCCTGGATTGGATATAGATTTGTTGCCTCCTCTCAAGATGCTCTTCCTTACGCACTACCGGTTTTTATTACCCTTGCTCGCGCGAGCATTTGTAAAGCCTCGCACCAGCGGGGCGCGTTTATTCCTTGGCGCGAGCGGAGCGTTCCTGTAGTTTTTTTAATATGGCCCCTTCGTATAAATCGCCCCGCTCTCATGCGGAACATACCCTAATACCACCGTGATATGCGTTGCATTCCAAAGGGGGCGATCACAAATCCTGACCCTTTTGCCTCGAAAAGTCTCCAACTCCTCGCACAACTCGGTTCGATTCTCAAGACAGTTCCTCGGCGCGTAAAATGCCCGGTTTTTGGCCGGATCGGTTTCTTCCACCAAGAGCAGGATATCGTTTTGATCTAACGATTGTTGTATAGCCAATTCGATAAATGCATCGTCCACCAACAACTCTCGCTTAGGCGGACGCTCAGCACCAAGTAAATATTCCGAAAACATAATGGTTATTGTTGGCCGGTTTTCAAACACTACCCTCCCCCTGAAACCCTCCAACCATTGCCGAAGGGCTTCCTCGCTTTCGAGGTCTTCTTGACTGGCACCTTTGTAGCCTTCCGGCACAAAGCGCAAATCGAATTGCGCGCGTGCAAATGGGTATGCTATTAACCTGGTCAATAATGCATCATCCACAACACCTTCGATGGGATAGCCGCTATGTCCCAGCATCAAATTCATATTCGCGTTCGGTGGATACGAAG
>JBKJKS010000390.1:0-5627 GCA_046597295.1 Saprospiraceae bacterium | reverse complement strand
CACGCCGCTGACCCTCGCCAATGTGGAGCAGACGATCAAGATCGGCGCCTATGTGCATGGGCAAGGCATGGCACAATCCGACCCGTTCCACGCTACCTGGGATGCCTTTGGCAACATTTACGTCGCCGATGCAGGGGCCAATTCCATCGTAAAATGGGATAAGAATACCGGCACCCTCAGCATAGTGAAAACGCTCGACCGGTTTCCAAATCCTTTCCCCTTCGGCCCGCCCATGGTAGATCCGGTACCGACCAAGGTGCTGGCGAAGCCCGACGGCACCTTCCACGTTTGCCAGCTGACCGGCTTCCCTTTTGTACCGGGCGCCGCCAAAGTCTATAACCTGACCGCGTCGGGCGATCTGAGCGTACATGCCGAAGGTTTCACCTGCCTGACGGATATGAATTTTGATCCGGCAGATGGCAATCTCTGCGTGCTGCAGTTCGGGGAATTCGGTCAGGTGGACACCACCCTGGGCTTCAAACTCGGCACGGCGGCGGTGATCAAGTTGTTGCCGAACGGACAGCGCGACACCATCGCCCGGGGCGTGGGCGGCCTGGCGCCGAGTTTCATCTTTGACGGTGTGGGCGGTTTGTACGTGACGGATCTGGTGTTTGGTCAGGTACTGAAGTATAGTTTGACGAGTGCCACCCACGAGTCGGCGGTCATGGCTGCCTCGGTGCAAACTTATCCCAATCCGTTTGCCGGGCAGGTAACGATCGCGTACGAACTAAGGGAGGAGGCTTCGGTGAACCTCGATCTGTTCGATCTGCGTGGAAAATGCGTCGCCAGTTTCAACGAGGGTAAAAAAGGCCCCGGCGCTTATAATGTGCAATGGAACGGTCATACAGGGGAAGGCCAGAAAGCGACTGCCGGTTTATACGCCTATCGCCTTAAAGTAGGCAAGGCACTGGTCAGTGGCTTTATTCATTGTGCGTATTAAGCGCAGGGGTTGTTTTTATAATTGCAAATGTGCAGGTGGTGGGCTGTTGAAGGAAGAGCGGTTCTCGCCTGCACAAAATTTTTTTTAATCGGGTAAAAGAATAAGGATAGCCAAGCGCCCTGGATGGTCTTCGGATCAGCTGGGGTGTTTTTTTATAAAAACCTGTACCTCTACGCTTGCCCTGTCCCGATTAAGCCCTGACCTTTGCGTCATCCACCTTCAAGCACTATCCAACGTATAATGCGACCCCTGCTCCTGCTGCTGCTGACATTGCTATCCTCCACCGGCTATGGCCAGCAGAAAATCGTCTTTTCCCCGCAGCTGACTTTTAAAGATGTCATCGGCGATACGCTGCGCTACGATTTCGGCGATCCGGTGTTTGACGTGGTGATCACCTCCGATACGACTTTGTATTGGCAGAGCCTGAACCCCCGGTACGGTACGGCAGCCCGGCAGAAAATAACCGTAGTGCCCATCAGTGCGCACGAAAACATGATTTCCTACTACCAACCGGACCAGACCGGCGTCTGCTGGTATAATGATTTTAAAAAAGGGGTCGCCACGGTTTCTATCTTCCGGGGCGATCACTGCCAGGCTTTCTCCGGCCGGGTAATGCCGAAAGCGGACTTTGTGAACCTGCGGACCATTACGGGAAAAATTACCGATGAAGACAACGCAGCCTTGTATGGTACTATGGTCAGTTATACGCAGCAACGTAGCGCCGGTGATAAAATCCTGCATGGGGTGGTCACTGATACGAATGGAATTTATTCCATCAGCGTACTGCAAGCGTTCCCGGTATTAAGCATCAGGTGCGAGGGCTGCTTTGCCCAAACGGTACCGCTGGGCGAGTCCGATGTCGTCAATATAATTATGCCTTATACCTATTTTGAAAAGATACCGAAACCGGAAAAGCCCGCTGACCGCCGGCATAGCATAACGGTGAGCGGTAAAGTGACTGATGAAGAGAACGCAGCGCTTTCCGCCACTATTGGGATACGGGGAACGGCCGCTAAAGTGCAGACGGATGCCAAGGGGCGTTTTTCGCTGCAGGTACCCCCGGGGCGCAACGTCCTGACCTTTACCTCTGCCAGATATGAAAGCCGGGAAATCATTCTCGGCGACCGGCCGACGGTCTTTGTACCGATGACGTTGACGCGCAGAGAGAAGTGACCCCCCTCTTTACCTTCTAATTTTTCAAGATCATGAGGGCCCTTTTGCTCTTTCTATTCGCCTCCATCTCCGTCGCTGTATACGCCCAGCCGGAAACTGCTTTTGAATTCAAGGTGACCCGCCAGGCTGCCCTAGGCGATACCCTGCGCTTTGACCTCGGCGACCCGGTGTTTGACATGGTCATCACCTCCGATACGACTTTGTACTGGAAAAGCCTGAACCCCCGCTACGGCACGGAGGGGCAGGCGAAAATACGCCTCTTGCCCCTCGATGCCCATAAAATTACGATTGCTTATACCCAGCAGGGCAATATTGGGCTGAGCTGGTATATGGACTTTGAACAAGGCATTGCCAAAGCCTCTTTTTTTGCCGGAGGTAAACTGAACACCTTTTCCGGAACGATTACGCCCCGGGGCCGGCGCCTCCTGACCGGTACGGTCACCAATGTCAACGACGAGGTCCTGCCGGAAGTGCATATTTATTACCAGCAGGCGCCCAAAGATGGGCCGGTTTTTTATCCCAGTACCCGCACCGACGCGGCGGGGCGTTATGCCATAGCCGTACCGCCGGATTGCCAGGAAATCAACATCCGTTTTGAAGGCGCCGTTCCCCTGGGCGAGTCGAATGTCCTGAACCTGATGGTTACTTACCCGTATGATCAGCCCCCCGAAAAGGCCCGACCCTCCCAGCGCAGGGACACGATCGCCGTGACGGGCAGGGTGACCACGACCTCCGATCGTCCGCTTCCGGCGACCATTACAATGGAGGGGGCCAGCACCGGCGTTAAGGCGGATAAGGACGGCCGTTTTTCGCTGCTGGTGCCACCGGGACGGGACGTCCTGACGATTAGCTGCGCCAACTATAAGACCCGGGACATTATCCTGGGGGATATGCCGTCCGTATATGTCCCGCTCAAGCTGCTCCCGCAAAGGAGATAGCATCGGGCGCCGCCTGTTATTCCACCACTAACTTCCCGTCCACCTCCGTCAGCCGGTCGGTCAGCGCCGCGTGCCGCTGGTTGAAATGGGCGATCTGCGTCTCCTCGTTGGCCAGCAGCGCATCCAGATTGGTAAAGTTCTCGCTGATCCGGGTTTTAATGGTGCGTACATAGCCGCGTAGTTTGGTTTCCAGCGCTTCCGACATGCGCTCCCTGCCTTTAGCGATCTCCTCATCAAAGCCCTTGAGGATCTTGCGGCTCTGGATGCCGGCCGTGATGCCGGCAAAGAGAATGCCCACACTCGTCAGTACCCCGCCGGTGATGTCGATCACCGCCACCTGGCTCACCGCCGCCAGGATGAAACCGATGATGGCCATGCCGCTGCCGGCCGCAATATTGGGGCTGACCGCCGAGTTGTCCGGGAAAAGCTGGTGGTCGGCAAAACTTTCGGAGCGCGACATGAACCGGCTGAAGGCTTCCTGTAACTCCTTCAGCACCGTGGAACGCTTATCGGCGATGTGCTCGAAGATGTAGGAATCGCTGGGCACCACGGTGCTGCCCGCGCGGATTTTCAGGTCGATCATTTTGGCCATTTGCTGCACCGAATCGGCCAGGTCCACCACACCTTCGTTCAGTTTCACTTTCAATTCGCCGTTCAGCCGGAGTTCGAGTTTTTCGGTCAGTTCATTCAGCCATTCTTTGATGGAATTTTTTTTGCCAAAAATGCCCATGAACGAGCGCCGCAGCAACGAGGGAAAGGACAGTTCATTATTGAGCTCATCTCCGGTCGCTTTGGTAATGCGGTCATAGCTGTTGAGCAGGTTCTCAATGAGCTGGCCGACCTGGTGATTGGACTTAGCCTCCTGGTTGTTCAGCGTCAGGTAAATATCGTCGCGGAAAGCGGTGTCGATGGCGTACTGCTGCACGCGGGTATCCAGGTCATGCCGCACCCGGTCGAGGATGTTGCGCGAAGTGGCAATGTTGTTGCGCAGTTTCAGCGCCGCGCCGCGCCCGCCGGTGACGTGGGTCCGGATATAGTCCCGTACGGCGGAAAAATTGCTTTGATCGAAACGGCCCTCCAGTTCATCCTTGGCGCTTACCGAGAACAGTACGGGCTGCTCGGCGCCTTTCTTGACCGCATAATCGAACAAGCCGCGCTCATTGACGGCCAGGTCTGCGGCACTCAGCAGGTCCTTTTGTTGTAGCACAAAAATGATCTTCTTGTGCCAGTCGCGGTGAATGAAATCAAAAAAGTCCCAGGACGACCGGCGGTAGGGATTCTTCGCTTCAAAAACGAAGATCACCAGGTCGCTGGCCGGTATGAAATTCTCGGTGATCTCCTGGTGTTTCTCGACGATGGAGTTGGTGCCAGGTGTATCCACAATGGCGATATCGCGCAGGATATCCACCGGCAACAGGATTTTTTTCAGGTAGGGATTCACCACAATAGTCTGTTCTTTCTCTCCGTACAGGATCTGCTGGATCGTGTCGGTCATCGGCTGGGGGGCTACCGCACAGATCTCGCCGGCCTCGAGCAAAGCGTTCACGAAGCTGCTCTTGCCGGCCTTTACTTCGCCGACAATGACGAACATATACGGCTCGGTCATACGGTTGCGCAGTTCGCCAACCTGCGCGGCCAGCTCCCCGTGGCCAATTTCCTGGCTGAGCTGCTGCAAATCTTTGACGACATCTTCGACTTGGGCGCGTAGGGCCAGGGTCTGTTGATTGAGTATCATAGGGATAATGTGTTTCTTTTTTTCCAATACCGCAGCAGGCCCGATACCGACATGAAAGCCGGATTGGCGGTCTCGTAGCGCTGCCGCACGTCGGCCGCTACCCCCTGATCGATCAGTTCCTGATCGACAAATTTCTGAAAAGCCGGTACGATCTCTGCGGCGGGTGTCTGCTGTTCGGCGTACGGCCGCATCCAGTCCGCCCAGGCCAGCAGCCGCTGTTCCAGTGCCTCCAGATGCTCTTTTTTAGCGGTCACCGGACCAAAGTGGGTCAGGTAGAGCGTCTCGACGGGCAGATCCCGGAGTAACTGAATCGAAGCCTGCCAGTCTTCCACCTGCACATCCGGTGGCGGACAAGGCGGCATCACCGGTCCGTCACCGATGCGTACGCCGGCGACGTCGCCGGTGAAAATGGCCCCCCCCTGCCCGGGGGGGAGTACCTCCCGGGTGGCTTGAGTATCGTATGCCCCACTTGCGGCGGAGTGGGTATCATCCCCCCCCTTTACGGGGGGGTTAGGGGGGGCTCCCTCTACGGGCGCCACTTCCCAGGCTACATGGTGCACGGCGTGACCGGGCGTGTGCCAGGCGGTGAAGCGCAAGCCGGCGGCTTCGATCACCTCCCCGTGCCCGGCTGCCCGGAGTTGGGCCATGGGTATAGGATGCATGGGCCCCCACAGCCGGTCCATCGCTTCGCCGTAGATTTGGCGGGCGGAATTATAGAGTTTTTCGGGCGCCGCCAGGTGGGGAAGCCCCAGCGGATGCACATAGATCGTCGCGCCTTTTTCGGCCAGGGCCCAGGCTGCACCCGCGTGGTCGAAGTGAATATGCGTAAGGAAAACCTGCT
>JBKJKS010000159.1:0-3483 GCA_046597295.1 Saprospiraceae bacterium | reverse complement strand
GCATTACTTAACCATCAAAGGCTTCCAATGCAATCCTGGCTTTCTATCTCGCCGCAGTCCGACTTTTCGATCCACAACCTGCCGTTCGGCATTTTTTCAACCGCTGACAACTCCCGGCCACGGCCCGGCGTGGCCATCGGCGAGCAGATCCTTGATTTGCAGGCAGCCGGGCAAGCGGACCTTTTTTCCACCCTGGATTTCGACAATAAAATTCTCGACCAACCTACGCTGAATGCGTTCATCGGCCAGGGACGGCCGGTCTGGCGTACCCTGCGGACGCGGGTACTGGAAATGCTGACGACTACCGATAGCCTGCTGCAAAGCGGAACGGTCAGTTGCCTGGTACCGCAGTCCGCTGCCACCATGCACCTGCCGGTGACCATCGGCGATTACACCGATTTTTATTCCAGTGAAGAGCACGCGACCAACGTGGGTAAAATGTTCCGCGACCCGGCCAATGCGCTGCTGCCCAACTGGAAGCATATGCCCGTGGCCTACCACGGGCGCGCCAGTTCGATTTGCGTGTCGGGTACCGATTTTCACCGCCCGAAAGGCCAGATCCGGCCGAATGACGCGGAGCCGCCGCTGTTCTCTCCCACGCGGTCGCTGGATTTTGAACTGGAAATGGCGGCCATTATCGGGCAGGCCAACGGGCTGGGCGAGCCGGTGGCTACGGGTGCAGCAGAAGACCATATTTTCGGTTTCGTGCTGTTCAATGACTGGTCGGCCCGCGACGTGCAGCGCTGGGAGTACGTGCCTTTAGGCCCCTTCCTGGCGAAGAACTTCTTCTCCTCTATGTCGCCCTGGGTGGTTACACTGGATGCGCTGGAGCACTTTCGCACGGGCGGTCCGCAGCAGGACCCGGCCGTGTTGCCGTATTTGCAATTCGAAGGCAACCACCATTTTGACGTCCGGCTGGAAGTAGGAATAACACTGCCCGGTGGCGCGGAGACGGTGATTTGCCGGTCCAATTTCAAGCACTTGTACTGGAATGTGGTGCAGCAACTCGCCCACCATACCGTGAACGGCTGCAACCTGCGGGTTGGCGACGTGCTGGCCAGCGGCACCATTTCCGGATCGGCGCCCGATTCATTCGGCTCCATGCTCGAACTGACCTGGGGGGGCAAAAATCCGCTGACCCTGCCCGACGGTGCCGAACGCAAATTCATCCTCGACGGCGATACGGTGACGATGCGTGCTGTTGCGGAACAAGGCGATGTGCGCATAGGATTTGGGGAGCTGCGGAACCGGGTGCTGCCGGCCCGGGAGTAGTTTATAGAGAGTAAGTAAAAAAAATCCGGTACCACGACGACACGACGGGGCACGACATAATGATTAGACTTTACTCGTCGTGTACATCGTGTCGTCGTGGTATAAATCCCTTTTTGTCCCACCCTTTATAGACCGACTAAAGTCGGGGGCTTACAATATGATAACACCACGCACCCTCTGGCAACCCACTACCGCCTTCCAAAAGGCCTCGCAGCTGCGCCGCTACCTGGATTGGCTGCGGCAAGATCCCCGCTATGAACTGGATTTTGCCGACTATGCCGCCGCCTGGCAGTGGTCAGTGGAAGAAGTGGAGACCTTCTGGCAGTCTGTCTGGGATTATTTTGAAGTAAAGAGCGACACGCCGTATGGGACGGTTTTGCAGGGAAAAATGCCCCACGCCCGGTGGTTTGAAGGAGCGACGCTGAACTATGCCGAGCACATTTTCCGTAATGATACCGACGAACGCCCGGCCATTCTTTTTCAATCGGAAACCAGTGATTTACAAGAGATTAGTTGGCAGGCACTGCGCGAACAAGTTGCGGCCCTGGCGGTGTATTTGCGCGGGCGTGGCGTGGAGGTAGGGGACCGGGTAGTGGGTTTTTTGCCCAATATTCCCGAAGCGACGGTGGCCTGGCTGGCCACGATTTCGCTGGGGGCGGTGTGGTCGAGTGCCTCGCCCGATTTTGGGGCGGGCAGCGTGCTGGAGCGTTTCGCCCAAATCGAACCGAAAGTGTTGATTGCGGTGAACGGTTACCACTACGGCGGCAAGGCCTTCGATAAGTCGGTGGAGGTGCAGCAGATGCAACGCGCCTTGCCAACTTTGCTGTCCACTGTGGTGATACCGTATTTGCCGGAGGCCAATGGTGCATGGGAAAACAGTACGGCCTGGGCAGCGGCCACCGTGGCGACGGATACGCCGCTCGAATTTACCCCCGTAGCCTTCAGCCACCCCATCTGGGTGCTGTACTCCTCGGGCACCACGGGTAAGCCCAAAGCCATTACCCATTCGCACGGCGGCATGCTGCTCGAACACCTCAAATACGTGCATTTCCACAACGATGTGCAGCCCGGCGAGCGCTTTTTCTGGTTCACCACCACCGGCTGGATGATGTGGAATTTCCTGCAGGCCACGCTGCTGGCGGGCGCGACCATCGTTTTGTACGACGGCAGTCCGGGTTATCCGGACATGCAGGTACTGTGGCGCCTGGCGGAACGGACCCGGCTGCAGCATTTTGGCGTCAGCGCAGCCTATGTGCTGGCTTGTATCAAGGCGGGTGTGGTACCGCGGACACTGCAGCTCTCCGCCCTGCGCTCCATCGGCTCCACCGGATCGCCGTTGCCGCCCGAAGGCTTCGACTGGATTTATCAGCAGGTGAAATCCGATGTGTGGCTGACGTCGATGAGCGGCGGTACCGACGTATGCACGGCCTTTGTGGGCGGCAATCCGCTGCTGCCGGTGTACGAAGGCGAGATCCAGTGCCGCACGCTGGGTTGCGCCATGGAGTCGTTCGATGAACAGGGCCGGCCCCTGCTGGACACAGTCGGTGAAATGGTAATCACCCAGCCCATGCCCTGCATGCCGGTGTACTTCTGGAACGACCCGGATTTTGCCCAGTATACGGCCAGTTATTTCGAGGATTTTCCAGGCGTCTGGCGGCACGGCGACTGGCTACGGATCACACCGCGCGGTTCGCTGGTCATCCTGGGCCGCTCGGATGCGACGCTCAACCGCCAGGGCATTCGCATCGGCACCAGCGAAATCTACCGCTCGGTGGAGCAGTTGCCCGAAATTCAGGACAGCCTGATCGTCAACCTGGAGCGGGCGGATGGCGAATCGTACATGCCGCTGTTCGTGGCCCTTAAACCGGGCTTTGAACTGACCGACGAATTAAAAAAGAAGATCAATACGCAACTCCGCACGGACTACTCACCGCGTCACGTACCGGATGCCATCATCGTCGTGCCCGAAATACCCTACACTATCAGCGGCAAGAAACTGGAACTGCCGGTCAAGCGTATCCTGCAGGGCAAGGCGCTGGATAAAGCAGTGAACCTGGGATCGGTGCGTAATGCGGGGGCTTTTGATGTTTTTGTGGGACTGGCTGGGAAGTGGTAAATAGCTGTTTTGTAAACCCGCTTTTTAAAATTCAGGGATTATCTTTGTAAAAAAAATCCGCATTATGACAGTAATGACCTTTGCCAACATCAACG
>JBKJKS010000157.1:0-4160 GCA_046597295.1 Saprospiraceae bacterium | reverse complement strand
CTTTTGCCTTTTTGCCTTTTGCCTTTTTGCCTGTTGCCTTTTTAATTCAAAAAGACCGCCATATCCGCCACGTCCCGGATCTGCACGTCGATGTCCTCCAGCAGCGTCGTGGCCAGGGAAAGGCCTACGTAGTCCGCTTTGATCGGGAACGATTTGTGCTTGCGATCCACCAGCACGGCCACTTCCACTTTCTTGGGCAGCACCTTCAGCAGCGGCTGCACCGCGTAGAAAATCGTCCGCCCGGTGTTGGCCACATCGTCGACAATGATGATGGGCCGGCCGCGCAGGGCCTCGGCCGGCATTTCGATGTAGGGATCGTATTCCACCGGATTAGCGGGATTGAGCCGGATGCGGGTCAGGGTCAGCGTGGTCTCGGCGGGTACGATGGGCAACAGCTCGGCCAGCAAGAGCTGGGCGAAGCCCGTACCATTGTTATTCAGGCCGGCCAGGATGATTTCCGACTCGCCGAAATTATGTTCCAGTATTTCGATGGCCAGTCGTTTTATTTTCTGGCGGATCTGCCGGTCATCGAGAATTTGCATGATTTGTGCCTGGCCCTCCCGTTAGTAAGCGGGCGATGAAAGATAGAATTGTTTCAAAAAAGAATGGACGTGCAAAAGTCCGTTCCCGGCGCTGTATTTTTCGCCCGTCATTTGATTTTATTTCTCAGCGACCATGCTCCAGTCCCTTATTTTCATTCTCGTCGTGGCCACTGCCGGGTGGTTGGCCTGGAAAGGCTTCCGCCGGGTGCGCCGCAACATTTTTCTCGGCAAGCCGGAGGCCATTGGCGGGCAGGCCGGGCAACGCTGGATGCGCGTACTGCTGGTGGCCTTCGGGCAGCAGAAAATGTTCAAGAACTGGCTGCCGGCGGTGCTGCACCTGTTCATCTACGTGGCTTTTCTCATCACGCAGATCGAGTTGATCGAGATTTTCGTGGACGGCATTTTCGGCACCCACCGCTTTTTTGCCCCCTACCTGGGCGGGTTTTACACCTTCGTGGTCAGTTTCATCGAGCTGCTGTCGGTGCTGGCTTTTGTAGCGACCATCGCTTTTCTGGCCCGGCGGAACGTGCTGCGGGTAGCCCGGTTTCAGAAGCCCGAAATGCGCGGTTTTCCCAGCCGCGACGCCAACCTCATCCTGCTGCTGGAAATCATTCTGATCGTGGGAGTCTTTTGCATGAACGGTGGCGATAAAGTGCTGCAAACCAGGGGATTGGAGCATTATTCCGCTACCGGTTACTTCGCCGTGAGCACCTGGCTGGGGCCCTTGCTTTTCGGCGGACTGGATACCGACGCCGTGATTGGGGTGGAACGTTTCGGCTGGTGGCTGCATATTCTCACCGTTTTCGGGTTCCTGTGTTATTTGCCCTATTCCAAGCATTTGCACATCGTACTGGCTTTTCCGAATACCTGGTATGCCGATCTGGCGCCCAAGGGAAAAATGGAAAATATGCCGGACGTGCAGCAGGAAGTGCGCCTGATGATGGGCCTGGCCCAACCCGAGGCCAATGCCACCACCGAACTGCCGGAATTCGGGGCCAACGATGTATTTTCGCTGAGCTGGCAAAACGTGCTGCAAGCCTACTCCTGTACCGAGTGCGGCCGCTGCACCGCCGTTTGTCCGGCCAATATCACCGGCAAAAAGCTGTCGCCGCGCAAGGTGATGATGGACGTGCGGGACCGCGCCGAGGAAGTGGGGCGCAATCTCGAGGCTGGAAAAATGACCCGGGAGAACTACGACGACGGCAAATCACTGTTCGACCGGATCACCCCGGAAGAGCTGCATGCCTGTACCACCTGCAACGCCTGCGTGGAGGCCTGTCCCGTGCTGATCAATCCGCTGGATATTATTCTGCAAATGCGCCGGCACGAAATACTGACCCAGTCCGCCGGACCGGGCGAGTGGTTGCCCATGTTCAACGCCATTGAAAACAACGGGGCCGCCTGGGCCATGAGCGAGGAGCGCGATGCCTGGCGCCAGGAGTAACTGGCCCGGGGCATGCACATCATTACACTATTCCATACTATCCGGTACCCACAGCAATGAAATTAGCCTCGCCTTTCATAGGAATTACCCTGCTTCTACTTGCCTTATGCTGCATACAATGCGGCAAATCGTCCGGGGCCGCCGATGTGGCGCCGGCGCCGGCGAATGCCTTGTTCGAACAGCTCGGCGGCGGCACAACGGGCATCGATTTCGAAAATATCGTCGAAGAAACCCACCAGAATAATGTGCTGACCAACTCCTACCTGTACAACGGCGGTGGCGTGGGCGTCATCGATTTCAACAAGGACGGTTTACAGGACCTGTACTTTACCCGTACGCAGGGTAGTTGTAAACTTTTTCAAAACCTGGGCAACCTGAAGTTCCGGGAGGTGACGGACCAGGCCGGCGTGCAGGCCCTGGAAGGCGAAAAGAGCGGCGTAGCCATTGCCGATGTCAATGCCGACGGTTGGCCGGACATTTACGTGTGCCGTACCGGCATGCAGCCGAACGATATGCGGCGTAACCTGCTGTTTATCAACAACAAAAACGGCACCTTTACCGAACAGGCCCGCAGCTATGGCCTGGCCGACGGCTCGGCTTCCAACCAGGCCAATTTCTTCGATGCCGATGGCGACGGCGATCTCGACTGTTATGTACTGAACTATCCGGTCGATTTCAAATCGGTCAATTCGGCCCGGGTGCAGGACATCGGGGGGGGCGTACTCGCCCGGCTGACCACGCCGGACAACCCGTATGATTCCGACCACCTATACCAGAATAACGGCAACGGCACCTTTACCGACATCAGCAAAAAAGCCGGCATCAATAACCGCGCTTTCGGCCTGAGTGTAACGACGACCGACCTCAACAACGACGGCTATCAGGACATTATCGTCGGCAACGACTACATCGAACCGGACTTCGTGTACGTGAATAATCCCGCTCAGCCCGGCAATTTCACGGACCGCTACGCCGAATATTTCCGCCACTCCAGCAACCATACCATGGGCGTGGACATCGCGGATATTAATAACGACGGTTACCAGGACGTGATCGCGCTGGACATGCTGGCCGAAGACCACACGCGCCAGAGGGCATTGATGACCACCATGCTGCTGGATCGCTACACCACGCTGGCCAAGTACGGCTATGGCAACCAGCAGATGCGCAACGTGCTGCAACTCAACAACGGACGGGGCAGTTTCAGCGAAATCGGCTGCCTGGCCGGGGTGTTCCAGACCGACTGGAGCTGGGCGCCGCTGCTCCAGGACTTTGACAATGACGGCTACCGCGATCTGTTCATTACCAACGGCTACCGCCGCGACGTGAGCAACCTGGACTACCTGAATTTTACCGCCGATTCCATCCAGCGCACCGGCGGGGTGACCACGAAGCGGTTCGAGAAGATCGAAGACTACCTCGACCTCATTCCCAGCACGCCCATACAGAAATACTGCTTCCGCAACCGGGGCGACCTGACCTTTGAAAACGTCAGCACCGCCTGGGGTTTCGTACAACGCTCTTATTCCAACGGTTCCGCCTACGCCGATCTCGACAATGACGGCGATATGGACCTGATCCTTAACAACCTGGCCAGCCCCTCGGTCATTTACCGCAACCGGACCGTGGAACAGGGCAAAAGCGGGGGCTGGCTCCAGCTGCAGCTCGCCGGCTCCGCCCAGAATCCCGCTGCTTTTGGCGCCCGCGCCCGCGTCCAGGCCGGCGGCCAGGTCTACTATGCCGACCTGACGCCCATCCGCGGCTTCCTGTCCTCGGTGGAGCCTATTTTCCATTTCGGTCTGGGCGCCGCTCAAACGGCCGAGCGGGTGGAAATCGAATTTCCGGGCGGCCAGCTGGTGGTGCTGGAAAATGTAGCGCTTAATAAACGCTATACTGTGCAGCATGCCGAGGGAAAACCGGGCCGGCTCACGCCGCCGGCCACACCCCCCGCCCCCTTGCAGGAAATAACGGCGCCAGCCTTTGTCCACCGGGAAGATGATGTACAGGATTTCAACCGCGAGCGCCTGCTCCCCTGGAAAATGTCCAACCCCGGTCCGTCGCTGGCCGCCGGCGACGTAAACGGCGACGGCCTGGACGATTTTTACGTCGGTAATGCACCGGGTGCAGCGGGCGCTATGTTTATTCAAAAAGCGAATGCCACTTTTCAACCGACT
>JBKJKS010000007.1:0-5168 GCA_046597295.1 Saprospiraceae bacterium | reverse complement strand
CGTGAAAGAAAGCGGACTGGTGCACGTCTCGCAATTATCTGATCAGTTCGTACGCAATCCGCTGGACGTGGTGCAATTGGGACAGCAGGGCATGGTGCGGGTGGTCGAGGTGGACTTCGCGCGGTAACGGGTGGCGCTGAGTATGAAGGGGGTATAGAAGTTAATTAGCAATGGGCAATAAGCAATGGGAGAAGGGTGTTTTCGCTATATTTGCAGACAAAACACTTGAATAATGACGAATTCGCTTAGACAAGTAGAGGAAATACTGCCGACTTTATCGCCTGGCGAAAAAGTACAACTGCTGCAATGGGTAGTGAGCGATCTTGGCGGTGTGTTCCCGGGCATTGAAAAAACACCTGGCGTTAGTGGTGGAGAGGCTTGCATTTCCCGGACGCGCATTCCAGTTTGGTTGTTGGTGCAGCAACGAAATTTAGGGATTAGCGAAGAACAAATGCTGCACGATTATCCAACACTAAGTGCCGAAGACCTGAACAATGTCTGGAATTATTATCGGGCGCATAAAGCGGAGATAGACGAGGAAATATTTGAAAATGAAAATGCAAACACTTCCTTCCAATGACAGAAAACACGATTTACATGGGCGTCAACGCACCTAAAATTCACCAGCGCATCATCGGTCAGTTGATGATGCGTTTGGGCATTTTATACTATATTGAAAAAAAGATTCCCTACGAGCCTTTACCGGAAACAATGATCGACGAAAGCCAGACCAGCCCGACCCCGGATATTTTGCTTTTTGACAACCAGAAGAGACAAAACCAGGTGATCATCGAGGTGAGCGGTAACACGGGGGCGCGACGTGATTTTGAGCAAGTAAAACAGTTGGTGGAGGAATATGGCGTTCCGGAGGGTTTTGTTTATAATTATGATACTGGTCAATGGCGGAAGTATGACCTGGCAGCTGGGGAGGATATGCAAATGCCGTCTTACTGTGATTCAATTGGGTTAGATTTGAATGAGTTGGTTTGAAATATTGCCAATTGTTATCTTCCTTGATTTCCTGTACGCCCGCTTCGGCTTTCCCCATCAAATTATGACAAAGAGGAAAATCTGATAAGAGTAAAAAAACCTATCAACCGATTATGAAAAATCTCTTGTTTCTTTTATTGCTGGCCGCCTGGCTTCAGCCCGCCCTCGCCCAGGATTGCGCCGCCACCTACGGCGTGCTGAAAGAAGGCACCCGCCTGGAATACACCAACTTCAACAAAAAGGGCGAAGCAGACCTGACTATCAAGCAGCTATGCCGCAAGGTGGAGACCAGTAACGACACCATCATCGCCGTGATGGATGCCCAGGGCATAAACGAAAAAGGCGAGGAAGCCTACGCCCGCAGCTATACGCTGAAATGCCTGGCCGGGGTCTTTTACATGAACATGCAGGCACTGCTGCCCGCCCAGGCGGGTGGAGCCACCAATCCCGGCATGGAGATGCAGATCGAAGGGGGCGAATTGGCTTATCCCTCCGATATGCAGCCCGGACAGACCCTGCCCGATGCCGAAATGCTGATCAAAGTCTCGATGAGCGGCATGCAATTGATGAAAACGCGCTATCATATCACCAACCGCAAAGTGGAAAGCGCCGAAAAAGTGACAACTAAGGCCGGCACGTTTGACTGTATGAAAATCACCTACGACCTGGAGATGAATTTGCTCGGTAAGAAGACCTACCGTGCCGCACAATGGATCGCCAAAAATGTCGGCATGGTGAGAACAGAGAATTACGACAAAAAGGGCGGTGTGGAAGGCTCCATGCAGCTGACCTTGTTTCAAAAGTGAGGAATTTGACCTATTTTTGAACAAAATTTACCGCCATGACTGCACAGTCAACCGCCATTACTACCGCTTCTATCAAGCCCAAATCTCGTCGCAACGCGCTGCTCAAAAGCCTTATCTATGAGGTGGTGGATGGCCAGCCGATATATTACAAAGGCTATCGCGAAGTAATGAGTGGCCATAAAACCCCGGAAGAAATTATGAGCGACAGTTCTCTGCAGGCCTGGCTGAAGGGACGCATTTATGCGATCCTTTTACAACAACTACTGAATTTTGATTTCGATATTACGGTTGGCGAACAAGGGCTGATCTTAGGAAAAAAACGTCAACGAGGTGCAGATTTGGCCATTTTCCGCATTAAAGATCTCGTTTTAAACAACCACTACTCCAAACTCCCACCGGAAGTAGTAGTGGAAATTGACGTTGCCGCCGACACTGAACTTTCCTCCGACATGGAATATATTTTCCGCAAACTGGCCGATTACTTTGCGTTCGGTGTGCAGAAAGTCATCTGGGTGTTTACAGCCAGCCGCCAGGTAATGATCGCTTTACCCGATCAACCGGCGCAAACAATTAGCTGGAACGACGATGTAATCGTCATGGAAGGCGTACATTTTAATATCGCAGCGATATTGACCAAGGCTGGCCGCACTTTGGATTAGCAAACAGCAGAAAGAAAGCAAAAATAGCCACGACCTGATGACAGGCCGTGGCTATTTTTATTGACACAAGATAAAGTTAGGCTGTTTATTATCAACCCTCATCAACCCTGATCAACCCTTCCCCACTTTACCGACGCAGCCGGATGCTGAACGTGTCACCGTTACCGGTGGTCACCTGACCCAGCCGGTCGCAGCTGCCATCGCCGAAATCGAGGTTGGCGGACCGGCTACCGCGCACGATAGCGAGGATGCCCTGCGATATCCAGCGGCAGTCGGCGCGCTTGATCAGCGGCTCGGTGATGGTGGCCGAGTAGACATTGCCATCGCGGTTCACGCCGCTGGCCGTACCGGTGCTGCTCCACACGTCGTCGAAGTGGCGGGGCGTGGCGCCGCCTTCGATCAGGGTGCTGGTGCGCGTCTTGTTCCAGGTCGTGGTGGTGCCGTCAGCGAAAGTCAGTTGCATGTCGGTGGCGGTTTTGGTATACGACCAGAAGTCATTGGCATCCAGCCCGTTAGTGGTCCAGGTGCGGGTACCGGCACTCAGCGGACCCGCAAGGTGCTCATTTGCAGAATTGTAAAATATCAACATAAATAACACCGGGGAAATGTCCTTGCCGCCCGGCAGCCGGCTACCTTTGACCAATCGGTATTTCCCGGTCTTTTTGCCAAAACCAGGTTTATGAAACAATCCTCTCTCTCTCTCTCAAATTTTCACCTTCCTGCTGGTGATCACCGGCACTTTACTCTACGGACAAGGTGGTAGTCTTTCTTTCAGTAACCAAACCGATGCGGCCAATGGCCTGCGGCGGGTGGCAGTGGTCTGGAATGGTTACAGCCTTGGGCAAGCTGTCACTAACATGACGGTATATGTTTCGCTACAGGCTACCGGCCTGGCCTATATGGACCGGGATGCCATGCTGGCGCAAAGCTTTACTTTGCCCAATGGCTCGAATCCCAACCTGATCATCTCTCCGACCGGCTACGCCGGCAGCGGTTACAACTTTACTTTCCGGGCTACCGGCTTTAATACGTCCAGCTACCCTGGCCCGCAAACGCTTTTTGTGATCAGCTATACCGGTACCCCTGACTGTACGTCGCCTTTGGACACTACCCTGCAGATCTCTTCTTCCGGACCGAACGGCTATTCAGCCGGCGGTAACCTTATAACTATTTCGACGGGGACCGCTCAACAGTCATCAATAGGTTGCAACTACATTCTGGGCAACATTACTTCGCCCTTTGGCGATCCTTATTGCGAGAACAGCATCAATGGGGGCGTTATCGGGGTAGATGTGAACGCTTATTTCCGAACCCTGGTCACCCCGTTTACGAAAGTTACGGTCGGCAGTAATTTTCAAAAGACCGGCAACGACGGACGTTACCTGCTGGAGTCTCTTCCGGCAGGAACTTATCTGAAGGTGCGTCCCGATAAGTTGGATGGAACCCCTAACGGAAACGGTGGATATAACAATGCGGGTTGCGGCCTTTCGACCATTGACACCAAAATGATGCAAAATTACATCCTGGGCATTTCTTCCTACATCGCCTTATTTCAATATCCCTGGCAATTGATCGCCGGCGATGTGAATTTGAGCGGCAGTATGAGTTCTTACGATATAACTTTAGTGAATGCTATTATTGCCGGAACCATACAGGGCCCCTGGACGTTCGTCCCGCCCGCTACGTACGCCACCTTCGCCGCTCCCGATGGCACGAACTTCGGGTACAGCTACGATGAAGAATTAAGCTTCAGCCCGCTCAATGCCGACCAGACCAGTCAGGACTATTACGGGATCAAGCTGGGCGATGTAGATGGAACTTGTATTCAATGCCCCGGATTTACTGGCCAGGAACCCACGGAAGATCGCGCAGACCGCAGCTTCATCACCATCCCGTTGAGCGACCGAGCGGTACGTATAGATCAGGAATTTGTTCTGCCCATTCGCCTGGAAGCGGCAGAGCCTATGGAGATCCTGGCCTGGCAGGTCAACTTCGATCCCGAAAAATTTGAGTTTCAGGGCATCCGCCCGGGTACGCTGCCTTTCCTCGACGAAGCCGTTTTCCACCTGCCAGCGGACGAACCCGGCACCATCCGCTTTGTCTGGACTAACCTGGGCAGCAGCTCTCTGGACACCGAACTTCGGAAAGGCCTTTTCTCGATCCTGCTGCGCGCCAAAACTTCCCTGCCCAGTCTCCAGGAATATATTTCCGTTACCACCCTGGACAATAATGCATCCTTCGGCCCTTCCTGGACGGAGTATCAGCCCGTCATCAAGTGGTCCGCCGCTCACGCTCCAGATGCGGCCTGCACCGTTAGCCCGGTACCTTTCGGAGCGTCTTTCCAGCTCTCTTTTCATACGGACCGCACCGGACCGGCTTATTTGCGCATTCTGTCTGCTGCAGGCCGGGTGGTGCATGAAGAGCACACGTTGCTCTCTTCCGGCGACCAAACACTGGAAGTGCAGAACACCGGCGCCTGGCCGGCGGGGGTTTATATGTACGAGTTGTGCTATGGGCCCGTCCACCACTCGGGACGTATTGTAAAAGACTAGCCATTTCCTGAAGTCTGGTCCAGCCGCACACTATGCAGCTGGACCAGACTTTTATCTTTTATCCACCAAGACTTCATTCTATGAACGCGATATTCCGTATCGGGCTGGTGCTGTACGCGCTGGGCACCGTACAATCTGCTTCGTCGCAGGTTGTGTATTAC
>JBKJKS010000148.1:0-3376 GCA_046597295.1 Saprospiraceae bacterium | reverse complement strand
CCAATAACCAATAACCAATAACCAATAACCAATAACCAGTAACCTACTTCGGGTAGCCGGCTTTGATCCAGCAGTTGATGCTGTCGCGCTGCGACTGGCTCATGGTGACGCCGCTCTGGGGCATGTTTTTTTTGATCACGACCCGATCCAGTACGTGTCCATCGTCCAGGTGAGACTTCAGACCTTCGTAGGTGCGGTAGTCGTCGGGGCCGGGTCCGGCGCCGCTGTGGCAATTCAGGCAGATATTGTCAATGATGCCCTTGATATTCTTGGTGTAGGACAGGTCGGCGCCGGGCAAATTACACGGCGGATCATTGTCGACGGGCGGGTCATCCTTTTTGCAACTTTGGGCGGCAAAGAGGCTAATGAAAACGGCCAGCAGCAGGGCGGCTATGGACTGGGTATTACGTTTCATGGTGTGGTCAATAGTTTGATTGTGAATGCGGTATCGACGGCAGGTGCATGGCCATTATACGTATTCAGGAGACCAATAGTTTGGCGACGCCATAAGCGGCGCTGGCGGCCAAGGTGCCGATGAAGGCGACTTTCAAAGCGCCCTGCAGCGGTGCCTGGCCGGTGGCCCGGCTCTTGAAGTAGCCGAAAACCAGCAGGCAGATCAAAGTCACGAACGCCGAATATAGGAGGGCCTGGTGGGAATCGGGGAAGAAAAAGTAAGGGGAAAGCGGAATCAGCCCACCCACGAC
Organism: Saprospiraceae bacterium; assembly: GCA_046597295.1. GTDB lineage: Bacteria > Bacteroidota > Bacteroidia > Chitinophagales > Saprospiraceae > M3007. The sequence continues at coordinate 2,672 of JBKJKS010000148.1, read as the reverse complement.
ATATGAAAAACCGATGGTGGCGGCACTTTTGGTGGCCCGGCGCTCGTCGGGTTTCTCGAGATTCAACTCGAATTTCATCATGAAGTCCACCCAACGATCCGGGCGCTGGGCCAGTTCATCGGCCACCAAGTGCTGCGTCGTGTCACTGATGCCGTACTCGGCCAGCAATTCGCGGATCTCGCGCTTTTCCACTTCCGGCACCCGCTTCACCTCGTCGTGTTCCCGGGCCATTTCGGACTGGTAGTGCTCCACCTCGGTTTGCCCGGCCAGGAATCCACCCAGGCCCATGGCGATGGACCCCGCCACGATCTCCGCAATGCCCGCCGTGAGCACGATGGAGGAAGCGGCCACCGCCCCGGTCAGCCCGGCGGCCAGGGCAAAGGGCACGGTCAGGCCGTCGGACATGCCGAGGACGACGTCGGTGACGAACACCGAGTTGGTGAAATGCTCTTCGACATGGGGATCGTGGTGGTGGGGATGCAGGTGGAAATCGGGCATGGGGAAAAGGGTTGATGCAGGTTGATAAGGGTTGATAACCGACTGTTCGCTCCGCCGGGATTATTTGCTCACTGCATGGATAAGTTGCTTAACATTAATGCCTTACCATCAGTTTGCCACGGTAGTTGTTCATTCGGAAAAAGTAAAAGCCGTTGGGCAAGTGCTGGGTAGAAACGGATAATTCCGGCTGCCCGGCAGGATAAATACCTTCCTGTACCAGGCGACCGGTGGCATCGTGCAGTTGCCAAGTGGTACCCTGTGCGTCGGCTGCGTTCAGTACCCGGAAGTAGTCCTGCGCCGGATTGGGAAGCAATTGGATAAGTAGGCCGGACGGCGTGGTGGTCGGCACGGTGTAGGTGGCGGGTGTACAATAATGATCGTCCTCGTGCCGGGCATCGGGGCGGCCATTGGGCGCGGAGGTCCAGAAGCAGAATTCGCTGGCGAGGCTGGATTGTGCAGATACATTCAAATCGCCGAAATTTAACCAGATAGATGTACCGGGCGCTAAACCCAAGCCGGTATAAAGCTGATGTGCAGTCGGTTGAAAATAGCAAATAGAATTTTGGTTAAGTTCATAAGCGAAATTGACGTATACCTGCTCCAGCAGCGTATTCCCCTGGTTAGTCAGTTGTACTTGAAAATTCCCACCATGCAGGCTGTAATAATGGTTGAAATTGCCACCGAATGACATTGTATCTACTGCGGATAGTTGTTGAAGCCCGGTTACTACAGCATTTGTGGTATCGGTAGAAGGTGGGAACGCCGAGCCGCTGAAAGTTCGTAGCCAAGGTTGCGCTACCTGAAATACCGGGTCAGAAATAATAGCCCAAAACGTACTTTTCGGTCCGGAACCGTCTATTCCAAAAATTGCTACACTATCGCCCCTTGCAGCCAGGAGATAACTATTCAGCCATCGGTCAGGCTTGGGTAGTTCAATCGGATTCTGGCCCAGAAAATCAGTTTTATTCAGCCAGTTCTCTCCGTCTTGCCGGCCCAGGAAATAGAGGCCATCACCGCCGGCACTCATTTTTTTTAAACCGCGCAAGTCCCTGAATGCGCCCAATACTTCACGATCTAGGTTTGCATTCACTCGTTCCAACTCGTAGGTAACTCGATTCTGGGCATAGTACCAACCGTTCGGTGCAAAACCCAAACCACTCCGATAGTCGGCCAATTCCAGCGAATTTTGCGCTACATAAATCGGGTCATTGGGTGGATTATCTACTTTTTCCCAGATCTGAAAATCGGGAAAGCCCACACTTAAGAAATCCTCAGTGCCGGGCAATAGTTCAAAATAGTACGACAGTGCTACCTGCGCTTTCCAAAGCACCGAACCGGTACTTGCATCCACTTTCCATACTTCCCCGGAACTGATTCCTAATAGATTTCCGTCCGGAGCTACTCTCCAGGCAGCTGGCGGTTTTATACCTGTGAAGATGCTACCTTGTAAAGACCAAATCAACGTTCCATCCGCATCATATTTTCGAACGTACCTAGCGTAGCCCCCTGCATCACAGTCTCCGGAGGTGACGGAAACCAAAAAGGCCCCGTCGGCCAAGGGCAAGGCAGCGTTGATGTCATAGGCTTCGGCAACCGGCAGGATTAGCGCTTTTTTTAGTAAGAGATGACCTTGTTGGTCAAAAATCAGGGCAAATACGCTATCCTTAAATAGGGCTCCATCGTAAGGGTATGCGATGCCAACTGCCAACCATCTATCATTCCCAATAGGACTGATTCGGCTTGGGTACGCGAAGTTAAAACCTAATGAGCGATCCACAATCTGGGCGGGTGCCGAGTGTGCAATCAGGAGAACCAGGCAAAAAATGGGTAGCAGCGTTTTCATCGGAGTCGTTTATGGAAAAAAGATAAGGGTATAAAAATTAAATGCGCGACCGGGTACCGGCGGGTTTAGCCGCCGACCTCTACGCGCAGATCGGCGGCTGAACCCACCAATATATCAGCGCCCCACCATCTCCTCCGGTTTCACCCACTCATCAAATTCCTCCGCCGTCAGGTAACCCAGCTTGACCGCCGTTTCCTTCAGCGTGCCGCCTTCTTTATGCGCCGTTTGCGCAATTTCAGCGGCTTTATAATAACCGATTTTGGTGTTCAGCGCCGTCACCAGCATCAGCGAATTCTGGACGTGCTTGGCAATGTTGTCGCGAATCGGCTCA
>JBKJKS010000489.1:0-3400 GCA_046597295.1 Saprospiraceae bacterium | reverse complement strand
CCCGGTACCGGCTATTTCAAACAGGCCTGGAACGGTGCGGAAGTAAAAAAGTCGTGGAGCGATATTAAAGTGGAAAACCCCAACAGCAACATCGTGTGGGGCGCCGCTTACTGGCAGTACTTCGAGGACCTGGACAAGATCAAAAGTTTCAAGAAGACGCCGCTGACCATCGTGAAACAGCTGTATAAGGAAGTAAACGGTCCCACCGGACCGGTGCTCACGGCCCTGGCCGACGGCGCCAGACTCAAGCCCGGTGACCGGCTCAAGGTGCGTATCGAGATCCGGGTGGATCGCGCGATGGAATACGTCCACCTGAAGGATATGCGCGCCGCCGGTTTCGAGCCGACCAATGTGCTGAGTCAGTATAAATGGCAGGGCGGCCTGGGCTACTACGAAAGCACCAAAGACCTGGCCACGCACTTCTTTATCGACTATTTGCCGAAAGGAACTTTTGTGTTCGAATATCCGCTGGTGGTCAGTCTCCGCGGCGACATGAGCAATGGCATTACGACCATCCAATGCATGTACGCGCCCGAATTTACGAGTCACTCAGCGGGCATTCGGGTGAAAGTAGAATAGGCAACACGGATCAGGCGGATTTGCGCCGATGTACACGGATTTTTCATACTGGCTGCTTCGCTTTGGGCGGGGCAGCCAGTTTTGTAGCATCGGTTGCAGCCGGTTTTTATTTAAAAATTTGCCGCCGTCCGTTTTTAAATCAAATTGTTTTGTATTTTCACTGCTGAAAAACAACTTTCTTCCACAAAACAAAACGTAACCTATGAACTGGTTAGCCATGGCCCTTGCGGCCGCCTCTTCGCTTCTCATTGGCTTTATCTGGTACCATCCCAAAGTGTTCGGTACGGCCTGGATGACTTCCATCGGCCGGACCCGGGAGGAAACCGAAAAGAATTTCAACATGCTCACCATGTTCGGCGGCTCTTTTCTGCTGGCGCTGCTGGCAACCATTCCGCTGGGGTACATGGTGAGCCACCCGGACGAAAATCTGTCGCCATTCGTGCATGGATTCTACCACGGCGCCATGTACACTGGTGTGATGCTGGCGCTGCCGGTCATCGGCGTGAACGCCATTTACGAACAGCGGGGCTGGAAATACATCCTCATCAATGCCGGCTACTGGATTGTGACCCTCGGGGTGATGGCCGGGATCATGGCGGTGTTCTACAGGCCATAAACAATAGTCAGGCGGTAGATGATGATACTGGCTGCTTCGCTTTGGGCGGGGCAGCCAGTTTTGTAACACCGACTTTAGCCGGTTATTCTACGCGCTTCCGGCCGACTAAAGTTGGCGTTACGAACCGACTTTAGCTGGCATCCGTTTAGATCATTCGCCGACGCCACCCTCTTGAAGATCATCTGCTGAATTGTCAGACATTTGCCAACCTTATGTTCCCGGGCATCCACTTCCTGTTAACCACTACCTTGTGCACGTTCCTAACTTTACTGCAACATAGAAAATGAAACACAATCTACTCCTTTCCCTCCTGCTCGGCAGCCACCTCCTTTCCGCCCAGACCTTCTTCACCAACCAGATCCGCCTGCTCACTCCGGTCCGACATTTCAGCGGCGTGGCCATTGCGGTGACCGACATGAACGGCGACGGACGCGACGATATCGTCCGGATGGACGGCGGTAACAATATCAGTGTTGAACACCAGAGCGTAGCCAACCAACCCTTTGTCCACCTGGAGGTCGGGCCGGTAAACGGCGGCTCGCAGTGGGGCATTTGCACCGCCGATGTAGACAACAACGGCATGGGCGACCTGCTGACCGGCGGCTACTACGACGGCGTCAAAGTGCTGCGTGCCAATGCGGACGGCTCCGCTTTTACCACGGACACCTATGACGCACCGGGCACCTTCGTGCAGGGCGTCAACTTTGCCGATATCAACAATGATGGCTGGCTGGACGCTTTCGTTTGCCATGATGATGCGGTATCGCGCATCTTCGGGAACAACGGCGACGGCACCTTCACCTACCAGCCCAGCTGGATGGACGTGACCACTGTACCGGCTTCCGATAATTCCGGCAACTATGGCTCGGTCTGGAGCGATGTGGACAATGATGGCGATCTCGATCTGTATATCGCCAAATGCCGCCAGGGGGTAAATGACCCGACCGATCCCCGACGCATTAACCAGCTGTTCTGGAACAATGGCGACGGCAGCTATACGCAGGATACGAGTGATTTGGCGGGCCTGCGCATCGGCGCGCAAAGCTGGACGGCAGATTTCGGCGATGTAGACAACGACGGTGATTTCGATTGCTTCGTAACCAACCACGATTTGTCGAGCCAACTGCTGGAAAACGACGGGGCGGGGCATTTTACCGACATCACCATAGCCGCCAATCTGTACGATGTCATCACTGGTCTACCCATCCAGGGCGTATTCCGCGACTTTGACAACGACGGTTTTGTGGATATTCTGGTGGCCGGCACGAAACAGTACCTGTTCCACAACAATGGCGACAAAACCTTCACCCAGGTCAATGGCCTGTTCGATACCCATCAGATGGAATCGTTCGCGGTGGGCGATCTGAACCACGACGGCTTCCAGGATATTTACGCCGGCTACGCTAAGATCTTTACGGAGCCCAGCAAAATTCCCGATGCCCTGTGGATGAACTCGGGCAACGGCAACCACTTTTACGGCCTGACCCTGCGGGGGGTACAGAGCAACCGCTACGCCGTGGGCGCAAAGGTCACGCTGTACAGCGCACTGGGTACACAAATACGCGAAGTACGCTCGGGCGAAAGTTATGGCATCAGCAATTCACTGCAAATCCACTTCGGTCTGGGGCAGGTCACCCAGATTGATTCGGTCGTCGTGCGCTGGCCCTCCGGCCAGGTCGATAAGATCGCCCAGCCGGCGCCCGATCAGTATTTTATGTTGCGGGAGGATGGATGCCTGTTGCCCAGTGTGAACATTTCCGCCCTCGATTCGGCGGCGTTCTGTATCGGCCAGAGCGCAACGTTGGCCGCTCCCCCGGGGTACAATTACCTGTGGAGCACCGGCGATACCACCCAGAACATCACCGTTGCGACAGCCGCTACCTACCACTTGACGGTCACGGCGGCCAGCGGCTGCACGACCGTATCGAACGGCCTGACGACGATCATCGATCCGCCGGAAATGCCCACTATCGCCGTGGAAGGCCCGGCGCGCTTCTGTGCCGGCGGTTCCGTTACGCTGACTGCATCGCCGGCTGCCGGCTACTCGTGGAGTACCGGCGTCACCACGCCCAGCATCACTGTCACCGCTGCCGGGCAGTACACGGTCTCCACGCAGGGACTTTGTTCGAACTTCACCGCGGACAGCGTTACCATAGAGGTGCTGCCGGCCCCTGCCCCGGTAGTCAGTGGCGATACGGTAGCACT
>JBKJKS010000408.1:0-4921 GCA_046597295.1 Saprospiraceae bacterium | reverse complement strand
CATCGGCATGATGCGGATGATGCCCGGTATGGTGGTTATCAATCCCTGCGACTACAACCAGACCCGGGCGGCGACCCTCGCTATTGCCGAGTACTATGGACCGGTCTACCTGCGCTTCGGCCGACCGTCCTGGCCGATCTTCACGCCGGAAAATCAAAAATTTACCATCGGCAAGGCGCTGCACCTGGCCAAGGGTAAGGACGTGAGCATTTTCGCGACCGGCCACTTGGTCTGGACCTGCATCGAGGCGGCGAAGGAACTCGCCACGCAGGGCGTTTCCTGCGAAGTCATCAATATCCACACCATCAAGCCACTGGACAACGAAGCTATTCTGGACTCAGTGAGCAAGACCCGCGCCGTGGTGGTGGCCGAAGAACACCAGCGCAACGGCGGTCTCGGCGACGCCATCGCCAACCTGTTGGCCCATAAAATGCCCACGCCTATGGAATATGTCGGCGTGAACGATTCGTTTGGCGAAAGCGGCAAACCCGCCGAGCTGCTGGAAAAATACGGGCTGGGTAAGAAAGATGTACTCTGGGCGGTGAAAGATGTGCTGGATCGGAAGGGGAAGTGAGGAGAGTAAAAAAGCAACTTTTTAACCCTTGCCCACCATTTCTGCCCCCACGCCCGGCCGCTGCTTCCTTCCATGCAGGGCAATCGCTTTAGCTGCTTTAATCGGGATAGCCACGCACTTCTTTTCCATGTAGTCCAGCATTTTGAGCAGCAATTGCTGTTGCTCCGGTGGCAATGCGGCAAACTCGCGGCCATAGACCTCGTATATCGCCCGCTCTTTTACGGCCCGCACTTCGGCGGGGATGTGGGCCAGCGCCCGCTCGATCTGTCGCTCGTGCCACACCTCGCGGAAAGCGAGTATTCGCTTATCGATGATCACGGCGGCTTTCTCGCACTCGCGTTCCCGGAATGCCAGGTTCTCCCTGGCGACTTCTTTTAAGTCCTCAATTTCAACGAATTGCACGGGAAAGATGGCAGGAATGGCTTTGTCTACATTATTAGGAATGGACAGATCAACCACCACTTTCTGATTCGTCTCGCCGGCCAGCAGCTGGCTGTACAGCGCGGGCGTGACCAGGGCCCGGGTAGCGCCGGTGCAGACAATCAGGGCGTCGAAACCGGCAGAATAATGTTCCAGGGCATCGAGCGGCAGGGCAGGACCGTCGAAAGCAGTGACCAAGGCTTCGGCTTTGGCCAGCGTGCGGTTGAATACCGTCACCCGACGGTAGCCGGCTTTGGTCAGAAATTTGGCGAACAACTGATTGGTTTGTCCGGCACCGACCAGCAGAATACGCGCGTTGGTTGGCAGGCCGGTCTTCCGCATTTCTGCGAAGGCCAGGGCGACGATGGACAGCGCCTTGGCGCCAATACCCGTCCTGCAGTATACCTCTTTCGCCGTCTCGATGGTCGTGCGAATCAATAACCGCAGGTGGTCTCCGGTCAGGCCCCAGGCCCGGCTCCGGTCATAAGCTTCCCGCAACTGACGGATGATTTCCCGCTCCCCCACCACCAGGCTATCCATCGAAGCAGCTACCTCCAGTAAATGGCGAATGGCATCCGCACCGTGCAGCAGCTGCATGGCGGCGGCCGTGTTTTCCAGTACGTCGGCAGAAAGGTCGGGTCGGAGAGTGGTCAGCAGCCGGTGGGGCAAGCCGGCAGCCAGGGGCTGCGCATCATAGAAAAGAAACATGACCCGGTTACAGGTCGTCAAATAGAGCAGTTCTTCCCAGCCAAAAGTAGTTTTCAGGTGTTGTAATCGTTCCGGGGCGGTCGTGCTGTCGGCCATGGCATAGCCGATATTTTCCAGCGCGGTATGGCGGTGGGTCAAAGTTAGAAGATGATATCCATCAAGCATGGGTCATGTGGTTGCGCGATGTTGGTGGGTGCGCAAGAAGAACGACAAAAGTAGTTAAGGGTTGCTTCGGCTCTGTCACGTCCATGTAAACGCCTCCAAAGGGTTGAAAATTTGGAGGTTGTCTAAACAAACCCGCTACTTTTGTGCGATAATGACGGAGAAACAACGGTCTTACCTGTACTTGCACGGTTGTGTGCTGATCTGGGGATTTACCGCCATCCTGGGTAAATTAATCTCCCTGCAGGCCCTTTCGCTGGTCTGGTGGCGGGTCCTCCTCTGTTGTGCCACCCTGTTGCTGATCGTCCCCCGCCGGCAATGGGGCCGGACCAGCCGGGCCATGCGCTGGCGGCTGCTGGGGATCGGCGTGTTGGTGGGACTGCACTGGCTGTGTTTCTATGGAGCGATCAAGATCGCCAATGCTTCGGTAGCGGTGGCTTCCATGGCTACGATCTCGTTTTTTTCCGCTTTTGCGGAGCCGTTTTTTATGCGGCAGAAAATCAAATGGTATGAGCTGGCCCTGGGCATTTTTGTGCTGCCGGGCATGGCCCTGGTGGTGGGCAATATCGACTGGACCATGCGCATGGGCTTTGCCGTCGGGGTATTGGGCGCGCTGCTGGCCGCCGTTTTTTCGGCCATGAATAAGCGAATTATCGATGACGATCCGCCGCCGCCGCTGGTGATGAGTCTGGTGGAACTGTCGGGTGGCCTGCTGATTACTTCTCTGCTGTTGCCGTTTTTCAGGTGGCACAGTCCGGCCATGGCCATCTGGCCACAGCCCACGGACTGGCTGTGGCTGGGTATTCTGACCTGGGTATGTACGCTGCTGCCATACTACCTCACGCTGCTGGCGATGCGTCACATCACGTCTTTCGCCACCAACCTGACCATCAATCTGGAGCCGGTGTACGGTGTACTGTTGGCAGCACTGGTGTTCCGGGAGGATAAGATGTTGAATCCCAATTTTTATTTCGGCGTGGCGATTATTCTGGTCGCTGTGTTCAGTCACCCGTTCCTGAAAAAAATGTTCGAAAAACCCCGACCGGACGGCGCCACCGCCACTTAAAGGAAAAGGCAAAAAGCATAGGGCAAGGGAGCGCAAAAAGCAAAAACCAGTAATAGGTCAATCAAGTAGAGTATCTGAAGCCATTCAACGTAAATTTTACCGTCGCATCCATGTTATTCAAATGGCTGTTTACTATTTTCGCTTTTTGGTGGCTGTATCATGCGCTACGGCCATGGCTGCTGGCCAGACGTCCGCCCGCACCACCCGCTCCACCTCCCAATAGAAAGGATATTGAAAAAAATAAGCTGGATGGTCAGGGTGAATACATTGATTACGAAGAAGTGGAGTGAACAATGAACCAAGTACCGAATTTAACCAATAACCAATAACCAATATCCAATAACCAGAAGGCCATGCTCGACGTACTCATCAAAAACAACCAGTTCATCGCTTTCAACAAGCCGCCGGGTATTGCCGTCCAGCCCGACAAGACGGGCGATCCTACTTTTTTGGAACAGGCCGAAACGTATTGTAAACATCCGCTGCAGGTCGTGCACCGCATTGACCGGCCGGTCAGCGGCATTCTGCTCTTTGCCAAATCTAAAGCGGCCATGACGGCGCTGTCCCGCCAATTCCAGGCGCGCACGGTGGACAAGGAGTACCTCGCCGTGGTACAACAGCTGCCGCCGGAACCAGAGGCCACGCTGGTGCATTACCTGCGCAAACAGAGCGGAAAAAACACCGTGATGGCCTTCGTCGGCGAATCGCCCGGCACGGAGCGCGCCGAGCTGCGCTACCGGCTGCTCGGCAGCAGCGAACGCTACCACCTGCTGCACATTCAGCTGCTCACCGGACGGCACCACCAAATCCGCAGTCAGCTGGCGGCCATTGGCTGTCCGATCAAAGGCGATGTGAAATATGGATTCCGGCGGAACAATCCCGACCGCTCCATCCAGCTGCATGCCTGGCGCCTGGCGTTCGACCATCCCGTGTCGGGTGGCCGCGTGCAGTTGGAAGCCCGGCTGCCCGACGACCCCGTATGGCGGGCCTTTGCCGCCACCATAGCGGAAAAACTGGGTCCGGTTGCCTTGACGAAAGAATAATCACCATCGAATGATGCCCTGTTGCAGCCACGCGTGGGTTTTCAGCACGGCGATCATGGAGAGCGCGTCGGTCATTTCTCCGCTCATGACCATTTCCACCACCTCCGCGAAGGGCAGTCGGCGCAGGTGCAGTTGTTCGGTTTCCTCGGGTTGGGCGGTGCCCATTGTCAGGTCCTGCGCAATGTAGGCCACGCCGTATTCATCCGTCACGGAATTGGAGGTATGCATTTCCAGCAGGGGCGTCCAGCGCTGTGCCGTGATGCCGGTTTCTTCCAGCAGTTCGCGTCTGGCGGCCACCAGCGGATCAGTGCCCAGGGGGCCGCCGCCTTCGGGAATTTCCCAGGTGTAGCGTTCCAGCGTATAGCGGTACTGGCCCACCAGCCAGGTATAGCCTTCCGCATCGAGCGGGACGATTCCGACCGCTACGTTTTTGAACTGCACCACGCCGTAAATGCCCGGTCCGCCGGCCGGATTGAGCACCTCCCGGTGGCTGACGCGGATCCAGGGGTTGGCATAGGCTTCCCGTTCGGACAGCGTCCGCCATGGATTGGGGCTATCGTCCGGTCCGGATGTTTTGAATTGAAAGGGCATGGCTGGGAAATGTGGTTCAATGTGAAAAATGTGGTCAATGTGCAAAGTCAGGCGCTGGAACAAGCCCAGAAAATCAGGCCCCTTTAGTTTCCGAAAATAGCCTGCAACAATGGCTGCACCATTTGCCCCCGCCGGGTATCCCAGCTTGCTGCCTGCGGCAAGGAGCGGTCGGCCGGCAAATCCCCGCGTTTCACCAGATCGAGCATCTTTTCGCGCTCCGGCGCCTCGAAGCGGCTGAACGTCCGCCGCAACAAGGGCAGCAGCTGCCGAAAGTCATCGTCCTGGAGTTCCCGCACCCACTGGTCGAGGGCCTGCCAAAGTTCGGTGTGGTGCAGCAGCAGCAGTCCACTGCCGTGC
>JBKJKS010000367.1:0-5704 GCA_046597295.1 Saprospiraceae bacterium | reverse complement strand
TTAATCCGCGTTTGGCACATCCGCGTAATCCGCGTTCCCCTTATCCGCGTAATCCGCGTTACACCATACCCAGCAGGAACTTCCTGACCAGGTTCAAACCATAGGTCCCCGTCAGCTGAATATTTTTCAGGCGGTCGCGGCCAAAGACGTGGTGCTGCACCACCGTTCGCTGGCGGTCGCTCACCGCCATCCAGACCGTACCGACGGGCTTATCGGGTGTGCCGCCATCCGGCCCGGCAATACCCGAAATAGACAAGGCCACATCGGCTTCGAGGGTTTCCAAAGCGCCTACCGACATTTCGCGAACGGCTTCCTCGCTTACCGCCCCAAACCGGGAAAGGGTCTCCGGCAGCACACCCAACAGTTTTTGTTTCATTTCGTAGGAATAGGACACCACGGCGCCAGGAAAATAGGCCGATGCCCCCGGAACGCCGGTGATCAGGTGGGCCACGTAGCCACCAGTACAGCTCTCGGCAGTGGTCAGCTGCTTGCCCTGGGCCATCAGGATTTTACCGACGACCTGCTGCAGGCTCTCCTGCTCATGGCCGAAGACCAGATCCGGGAGCAATGCTTCCAGGGCCATGATTTTATGGTCCAGCTCGGCAGTCAGCAACGACGCTGAACCGGCGGCTACCTCCCCCGGCCAGGTGCCGGTGAGGCGCAGGCGGACCTGACCGAGCGCCGGCAAGTAGGCCAGCTTGATGTGCGCCGGCAATCCATCCTCGAAGGCTTCGATGCGGCGGGCAATATTGCTCTCCCCCTCCCCGACGGTGAGCAGGGTGCGGTGCACAATCGGTCGGCTTTGGAAGCGATCCACCAATCGCGGCAGCACCTCCTGGGTCATCAGGTATTCCATTTCGAAAGGCACGCCCGGCAGCGACACGAAAACCTGGTCGTTCCGTTCCAGCCACATCCCCGGTGCGGTACCCACCTTATTGGCCAAGATGGTGGCCCGGTCGGGCAGGGTGGCCTGGTCCGCCATCGACGGCGGCACTGCCCGACCGATTTTGGTGAAATAACCGACAATGCGGTCGTAGGTTTCCTGGTGCAGCGACATGGTCGATTGAAACATCTCGGCCAGGGTTTTCTTGGTGATATCGTCTTTGGTCGGACCCAACCCGCCGGTCATGATAATGACCTGGGCCGTGGTAGCGGCGTGTTCGATGCCGTCGATGATGGCCTGGCGGGTGTCGCCCACGCTGCTTTTGCCGACCACGGTGATGCCACGCAGGTTCAGCTGCTGGCTCATCCAGGCCGAGTTGGTGTCAATAATCTGGCCGATCAGAATTTCGTCGCCAATGGTCAACAAGTGTGCTGTCATGCGTAAGGCAGGTGCTGGTGTTTATGAATGTCGCAGGGACGCAGGCATTAAAAACTTTTTGTTTATGCTGCAGGTGCGTATAAAACCGGACAAACCGCTACTTTTGTCCACTCATCACCTTGTTTAAAACTAAAAGTGGGGCATTCCAACCAGTACGCTGAACCGGAAAACGGTTACGATGATTTTGGCTTCGACGAGCTGCCGGAGGAAATCACCCTGCCCGAACCTCCGCCGGCCGAACCGCACGTACCCATGCGCGAACAGTTTCCGCCAGCTGACTCGGACTACCTGGGCGGCGTGAGCGACGGCTGGGAGTACCGCACCGTTTTTGGCGGCGCCAAACTGGCCTACACCTACGATATGGTCAAACAGTTTTTGCGGGAGGAAGGTTATGGCGACGTACCGCTGCCCGCCACGGCGGAGGATCTGAAGCTGTTCCGGCGCCCCCGCGACCGGCAATTGCAGATGTTTGCCGAGCGCGGCTACCTGCACAATCCTATCAAACTCCTCTTTTCCAACATGCCCGGGCAGCGCAGCTCGATTATTGTCTGCCTTTACAACGAGCAGATGCCCGATCATTTACTTCGTTTTCATGGCCTTCAGCGCCCCGGGGATAACGGGGAATAAGCAAAAAGGCAATTGGCAAAACCAGCACCGCACCCAGCGGCTACCCTCCCCCGGGTGATGGCACATGGACCACATTTTTTTCAATTGACCACATTATTCCCCGCGCTTCTGCGCCCAAGCGCTCCGGTGAACTCATCCCGCCAACTGTCGACTTTCCAGTAATGCCTCCACAAACCCTTGACAACGACCAGCACGACCAGCGGCAGGGCGGCTACCGGCATTTCCTGCGGCAGCCATTTCCAGAACATCAGCACCAGCACGGCGAGAATGGCCACTCCGGTGAAGTAATTTTGGGTAAATTCGCTACGGCTGCGCCGCCAGAAAAAAAACAGGTGGGTCGGCAAGGCCCATAATATGTTCAGGTTGTTCTTCGTCGGTACATGGTCGGTTGCGAACCACAACAGGGCGATGACCAGGCCGAGTATGCCCAGCGAAAACCAGAAAATGGTGTCGAAAATGTGTTCGGTGCGCGGATTGGCCATGCTGAGCAGCCCGATGATCGCTACGAAGCACATCATCCAGAGAGGACGTTCGAAGAGTCCCGGCTCGAAAGCGTCGCGGTGGAACAGCTGCGGTGGAATGTTCTGTTCCGCCCGAACCAATGGCCGGCCGCCGGGCAGCCGGGTATGACCAAATACATCGTGCAGCCCATTGGGCAGGAACATGAAATCGGCGGGCCGTGCCCGGCGGTCGGCCGGTAAGCCCAGCAACAGATCGATGCCGAAGTGCATCCAGGGATGTGGTTGCAGGTAGGGTTGGAGCAGTTGCCGCATGGTGGTGCCCAGCGCCAGCTGCGTACTGTCGTAGCTGAATTCGTGGAACAGCGCTTCCGATACGATGTCGCGGATGCGGGTGGCGCAGTTGTCGTAGAAGAAGTCGTATTTATAGTAGCGCTGGTCTTCGCGGGCATTGACCGAAAGAAGTTCGAACAAGCGTTGCTTCTGGCTCCGGTTAAGGTGTAGCAGTTGCTCCTGCATGCCCCGGCGGTCGGCCAGGTTGCCGTACTCAAAGCCCCGGTAAGGCTCGATATCGAGGTAGTACAGGAGTTTCCCCCGACAAAATTTGAGCAGAAAATTGGGTTGATCGAACTCGAAGGTGCCGTAATTATAACAGCGGTCGAGCCGGTTGGTAGCATCGTACACCCGCAGGGCACTGTGTCCGAAGGTGCTGTACACCTCGTCGCCCGGCTCCACGGTGAGCAGGCTGATGCGTGCACTGTCGGACAGCACCGGAACGGGCTGGCTGCTGCCGGAAAGTGCCGCCAGTAGGAAGAAGAACAAGAGGCTGCGCCGCATGGGAGGAAATGATGAATGATGAATGATGAGATGGAACCTGCCTTTTTGCCTTTTTCTTTTGCCTATTGCCCTTTGCTTATTGCCTATTGCCTATTGCTGCGCCGCTGTCCACAAGCTACCGATCACGAGGGCGGCGAACTTCCAGATGCCCCAGATAATCAGTACAAAGAGCGCGAAAAACAGGATGCCGAGTAAGGTAAGCGACCACTTGGCACTGGGCCGTTCTTTATCCTCCGCGTAGTACTGTTTGAGCAGGTTCACGTTCCGGCGGTTGGCCTTGTAGCCAAAATCGAACAGGTCGCCGACGATCGGAATAATGCCAATGAGGGCATCCAGCACGAAATTGCCCAACATCCGCAGCATCAGGCCCGCTCCGGCCCCGCGCCGCAGCATCAGGCGCATGAGCAGACCGGAAATGACAAACCCGGCCATATCGCCGAGATAGGGCACCAGCCCAATAATGCCGTCGATACCGAACCGGATGTTGGTGCCGGGGATGCGAAACTGGCTGTCCAGCAGGGTGGCCAGGGCATCCAGGCGCGCCATATCGGGATCGGCGGCGGGCAGGGACAGGGGGGCGTTTTCGATAGGTTCCATATTGCTATGCGCAGAAAGCGGGTAAAAGTAGCGGAGTTCGGACACTTCCCCGATGCATGTGCGGCTTTTTTCCGGCCACGTGCCTTATCCTTGCCGAAACTTTCTCACCCACTCCCCTGCTCCTATGCGCACTACCCTTGTCCAAACGTCCCTGCACTGGGAAAATCCGGCGGCCAACCGCGCCATGCTGACCCAAAAACTGGCCGCGCTGTCCGGACAGACCGATCTGGTGGTGCTGCCGGAAATGTGCACCACCGGTTTCACGATGCAGGCGGCGGCGCTGGCCGAGCCCATGGACGGCCCGACGGTCAACTGGCTACGCACGACAGCCCGGTTATTGGACGCGGCCGTGACCGGTAGCTTCATCTGTGCGGAGGCCGGTCAATTTTTCAACCGGCTGGTCTGGATGTACCCGGACGGGCACTCTGAAGTGTATGACAAGCGGCATTTATTCGGGCTGGCCGGCGAAAATATGACCTACACGGCTGGCGATAAAAGGCTGGTGGTGGAGTGGCTGGGCTGGCGCATTTGCCCCCTCGTTTGCTACGATCTGCGCTTCCCCGTTTGGAGCAGAAACCGCGCTGGCAAACCGGATGCCAAAAATAATTCGGCCTACGACCTGTTAATTTTCGTCGCCAACTGGCCCGAGCGGCGCAGTCACCACTGGCGCAGCCTGCTGACGGCCAGGGCCATTGAAAATCAAGCCTTTACGATCGGCGTGGACATCGTTGGCCAGGACGGGAACGGCCACGATTACCTCGGTGACACGACGCTATTGGATTTTGCGGGGCAGTCGGTTTTTCAAATTTCCAGGCAGGAAGGCCTGTTTACCGCCAAACTTTCGCTGGACGATCTGCAAAATTACCGACAGCAGTTGCCTTTCCTGGACGATAGTGACAATTTTGCGTGTTTTTGAGGGGCGGACACAAATTTTTATTCTAAAATTTGTTTTGTGAAACCTTTTTCTACCTTTGCCTCAGGCTTGCAGCAATTTTTAGTCCTAAACGGCTCTCTTTTAATCTCTCCCGTGAACTTTTCGCACCGACGCAAGCCGCGTTGAGCCGCCACCCCAGAGGCCATATTTTTTCACCAGTTACGCTCTTAAAACTTAGGGAGCGCAGCCCCCCAGGCTGTGGATTAAATTTCTATGTATGTCAGAAACAATCGAACACCTACGTTGCCCCAAACGACCATTAGTGATCTTTCTCTTGCCCCTTTTTACCATCCTTTTTAGTACCGCCTTCACCACCCCCAAACCAGCCGCCGGACGGGCCGTCAACACCGCCGAAGTCATGCAACTTCGGGAATATATTTCCGGTTACGCCCAGAATTTCGTCGGCATTCCTTACCATTACGCCGGCCGCGCCCCCAGAACGGGCTTCGACTGTTCCGGTTTTACCAGTTTCATCCTGCAGGAGTTCGAAGTGCCCGTATCGGCCTGTTCCGCAACGCAATCGGCGCAGGGGAATAAAATTCCCCTGGAATACGTGATGCCGGGTGATCTGGTCTTTTTCGGCTATCGTGGCCGGGTCCGCCATGTCGCCATGGTGGTCGAATGCACGGCGGAAGGCATTATGTGCGTCCATAGTACCTGTAGCCGGGGCGTTATCGTGGAAAATATATCAACTTCTAAGTACTGGAGACCTAAAATCCTTTTTGCCAGAGATGTTATCAGCGGGCAGGCAGTTCATTAGGCCGCCACATCAGAACAAAACGCACCATGAGAAAAGGGGCTTGCCGGGTTTACCTGGTGAGTCCCTTTTTTTGGTTGATACCATCAGTTTTTTCGCGGCACCACGAAATACTCAAATGCCCCAGAGTCAGTCGCCACGGAATCCACACCGTAATTTTTGCTGACGGAGCC
>JBKJKS010000646.1:0-3371 GCA_046597295.1 Saprospiraceae bacterium | reverse complement strand
CCAATATAAAATACAGCTACTCACCAACTACGAAACGACGTGGTACGCCACCAATCACCAAGCCTACGAATTAGTACACCGGGACAGCGCGATTGGCGAGCTGAGGAAAGTGGTGGTCCATGACGGCCACCAGGGACCCCAGGAAATCGGAGTCAATAAAGAATTCCTGGACTGGCTGACGGACCCCGTCCAGAATGGCGGCGGCGCCCTGATGGATTTCGGCTGCTACGGGGCCAACCTGATCACCTGGCTGACCAAGGGGGAAAAACCGAGTTCGGTACTGGCCATCACGCAACAGATAAAACCAGCGATTTACCCAAAAGTGGATGATGAAGCGACCATCCTGTTGAAATACCCGCACCTGCAGGGCATCATCCAGGCCTCCTGGAACTGGCCCTATAATCGGAAGGATATGGAAGTCTACGGCCGTACCGGCTACGTGTTTGCGGACAACCGGTCGGATCTGCGCATCCGTTTCGAAAAGGATAAAACCGAACGAAAAGAAAGTTTAAAAGAGCGGGAAAGTCCTTATAACGATCCGTTCGCGCTGTTCGCGGCCGTCATACGAGGCACCATTACCCTGCCCAGGTATGATCTGTCTTCCCTGGAAAACAACCTGCTGGTGGTGGAAATACTGGATGCGGCTAAAAAGAGCGCTAAGACGGGCAAAGCGGTGAAACTTAAATAGTCGCTTCTTACAGCCCCCGCACCTCCACGTTCACCTTTCCTTTCGAGTATAAATTCACCCGGATGCCCGTCGGCGTCACGCGGGTGCTTTCCACGGTCAGGCTGTCCACGCTGCCGTGGAGGGTAATGCCCGGCTGAATGGCATAATTGGTCAGTGATTCCTGCAGCGAGCTGCGCAGTGCGCGGATATTCTCATCCAGTGGAAAGGCCATCGCATTCTTCATCTGGTTCTTGATCGGTCCCTGGAAGATCCAGGCGGCGGTGCGCTGGAGGAAGTTTTTCGTATCCACCTGGAAGTCCAGGTCGGCCACTTCGATCTGGTTCTTTTTCGCGTTGTATTCCGGGCGGCCGATGAAGTAGATGTTGCCGTTGAAGGCGCCCGACAGCCGCGAGTTCACCACTACCTTATCATTATTGCCCCAAAGCTGAATATCCTCCACTTTTACGCTCTTTTTGCCGGAGGTAAAAACCTGCCCGATCATCATGGTTTTAGCCATTCGTTCGGCTTCCGCAAAGGGCACATCGGTGGCCACCCGCACCTGGTAATCATCAGGTGCATCGTCGATAGTGCGCAGGCTGGGCAGGGTGGAATTGGTGCGGAAGGCCGGCCTGGCGCCGAAAGTCACGTCGTTGAGGCATTCCACGGCGATCTTGGCACGGATGGCATCGCCCGTAGTGGTCAGCGGTCCCATACTGATGGCGGTGGGCGTGGTCTTGACCCACATCTGGTAAGCCGAATCGAGCAGCACCGGCTCCTGCAGGGCATTCCAGGCCGCCTCCACGTAGGGCCGCAGGCTAATCTGCTGCGTCACGTAGCGATCCAGCGTTTCGCTCAGCATGCGTTTGCTACGGTTCAAGGCCAGGTTGGCCAAGGCTTCCACGCCAATGTTGCCCAAACCGGTCTTGAGCACCGGGCGGACCAGCCACTCGTGGAATTCCACGATGGTCGTGGTGGCCAGCGACCAGTCCTCGCGGATGGTAAACGTCGTTTTCATGTTCAGGGCCAGCTCGCCTTCGGCTTCAGCATCGGCCACCAGCAGGTCCTTTTTCATCCACAGTTTGAGCGGCAGGCGGTATTTGATGGTGTTACCGCTCAGGAACAGGCTGATGTCCTGGCTGCGCAGCACCTTGAGCATGAGACCGTCATTGCCGTTGTCCGCAAAGGAATAGTCCTCGTAGAGCGGTCCGGTGAGGCGGGCGTTGAGCGAACGGACCAGTTCCGCTTCACTGATATTGACCGGAATGGTCAGGGTCGAGACAATCGGCACCTCCGGCGCGGCGGTATAGCTTTCCAGCGGTTTGGGCGCGTTGGTATACTGGGCCGATTTGCAAAAAGCGAACAGGAGCGACAGGATCAATAAAATACAATAGCTCTTAAGCATAACAACAGGGAGGATATACCAGGTAGTAAGATTCTATGAGCGCCTGTGTTTTGTCATTCCGTAGGAATGACAAAAAAGCAGATTATACGTCGACCGTTTTAAAATTGCTCGAAAGTTCCCGGTGGCACCGTCTCGGTCACCTGGATGGGATTCATCGTACTGCCATCGCGGCCGCGGCCGCTGGAGAGCATGATCCGGCCATAGCGCCGGTAATCCGTCCAGGGCAACTGAAATTTTGGCTTTTCGTCGGTAAATTTCTCGTAGTACGACCACTGGGTGACCAAACGCGTTTTTTTATCCACCCAAACCTGGTACTTATTATCGGGTGTAACGCCTACTTTAGAGAAAGTCAGTTGCAGCAGATCGGCAGCGCGTCCGTCGTCGCTGGCTTTTTCACCAAGATAGCGCAGCGTCACGCCGGGATCGCGCAGTTTGAAGGGCATGACCAGCCAGTAGGCATCATTGATCCACACTTCTTTGCCCATCCGCAGGTATTTGGTCAGGCTATCGGGCTGGGTTTGTTCCACACCCTGCAGCTGCACTTTGCCCTGTCCGCTGACGAGATTGACAATCACTTTCTGCGGCTTCTTCAACCACTCGATGCGTACATCGCCGGTCCATTTATCCCACAGCAGCGTCCGGTTGCCGAAAAAATTCCAGGAGAGGTAGTGGGTGGCGTCCCAGGCGGACTGGCCGCCCATAGCGCGCATGACTTCGTCGGCGATCCGCAGGGCTTTGTCATCGGACGTGCCCGGATCGGCCTTGGTGTTCAACCGCGTACTGGCGCAGGAAAAACAAAAACCGAGCAGGAGCAGAAAAAAGAGGGCGCCAGCAGGCACCTTGATGGATAAAATATTCACGTTCATTTGTTTACAATGCTTTTCAAATTCATTTGTTCATCAAAGGTAACTGGCGTCTCCAACGAAGTGGACCCGGCGCCGGCAGTCCGGCACAATTATTTTTGTAAAACCAACAGTATATTGGGCAGCCCAACTAACTTGCCAAAAATCAGGATTTCCTTATTTACGGCCTGTTTTAAGGTGTGCAAACGAATAATAACCCACATGGAACCACCTATTGCTTCCCTGTCGAGTCACGAAGAAAATCTGCTCACGAACGTCTCTTTATACCGCCAAAACGAAATTATGCTCGGTTTTGGCAGCTATGAATGGGACCTGGCCACCGACCGGGGCACCTGGTCGGAGGGACTCTACTATTTACACGGCAAGGACCCCAAAAAATACCGCGACACCCCCCTGACGTACGCGCTCACCCTGACCTGGATTGACCCGCGCGACTTAC
>JBKJKS010000532.1:0-17473 GCA_046597295.1 Saprospiraceae bacterium | reverse complement strand
TGCGCGGGTTCAGGTTTTGCGCAAAGACAAAAAACGGCAGGCAACAGAGCGAACAGAAGAACAGCAGGCGCATTTGTAAAGATTTCCGGGTGAAAACGGGCAGTGGGGGTTAAGACGCAACCGCCTGCGAAAAGTTGCCTACCAGTCGCTGGGTTTCGGCGATTCGAGCACGAGGGGTTCTCCGGTCTTCGGGTGCTGCAGGACCAAACGGTGGGCGTGGAGCTTGATCTGGTCCGGTTGCCAGAGGTGGGCGCCATAGGCCAGATCGCCGGTGATGGGGCAGCCAATGTGGGCCAGCTGGGCCCGAATCTGGTGAAAACGCCCGGTGGCCGGTTGTATTTCCAGTAAGGCGCCTTTGCCCAGTCTTTCCAGGGTCCGGTAGTGCAGGGTGCTGAGTTGGCTGTCCCGCACCTGCTGCTCGGTGACGATGGCCTGCTTGCCGCTCTCGTCTTTTCTGAGCCAGTGTCGCAGTTCCGCAGTGGGCAGCACCGGCGCCCGTTCCGTAGCGGCCAGGTAGGTCTTCTGCACGGTCCGGTTCTCAAATTGGGCCATCACCTGCGTCAATGCAGTCTTGGTCTTCGCCAGCAGCAGGATGCCGCTGGCGGGACGATCCAGCCGGTGGGCAACCCGCAAATAAGGGGTGACTTTCAGGCGCTTGGAGGTGGTCGCTTTCATCAGCGATTCGGTAAAATACAGCAAGGCCTCCTGCTCCGCCGAAGGATGCCGCGCACCGCCGCTTTCGGTGGACAGTCCGGCGGGCTTTTCCATCGCCAGCAGGTAATAGTCTTCAAACAGGATTTTCATGCGGCAAAGGTGGGAGCAATTAATAACAGGCAAAAGTTTTTCATTTTTCCAGCACCCGGCATTCCACCCGGCGATTGCGCTGGCGGTTGGCCTCGGTGTCGTTGGGGGCTACAAAATCGGATTCCCCGTAGCCCCGCCAGGTGATCTGGCGGGCGGCGACGTGGTGCTGCAGCAGATAATCATATACGGTTTTGGCCCGTTGTTCGGAAAGCGCCTGGTTGGCGGCCATGCCGCCAATGTTGTCGGTATGACCACTGATTTCGACCCGGATGCCGGTGTTTTTCTGTAAAAAACGCGCTAAATTATCCAACTCCGGGGCGGCACCTTTTTTGAGGTTCGCCTGCCCAAAATCGAACAGCACGGCTTCCGGAAAAGTATAGCGCTTGTTTTCAGCCAGGGCAGTGCTCAAGGCCCGGGTGGGCATACTCGTATCGACCTCGATGCGAAAATCATCGAAGAGGTAGTAGGCGATCCGTTTGGTTTTGCCCCAGAAGTCGGGTCCCGAGCGGGTGTTCTGGACATCGAGTTCCATCCGTGCTTCGCCGTCCATGTCGATTTGGGTGACCGCATCGGAGAAAAAATTGCCGAACAAAAAATATTTGTACGGCTGGTCCGCGCGGAAGAGGAAGCTGTACTGGCGCCATTCGTGGCCGGTTTCCACGATCTCTTCCAGATTCAGTTGAGGTCGCACCGCAAAATCCGTCTGGCTGACCATGAAATTTTCGCGGGGCGTAATGGCGCCCGTCGAAAAGTAAAAACCGAAATTACCGCAATGCACCGGTAGAATATCGGTGGGCCGGCCAAATACTTCGCGCAGATGGCGCAGGCCCAGCGAATCATCGGAACGCGTCCAGAAGCTCACCCGGTAGGTCTGCCCCTTCTCCAGCGCTTTGCCCAGGGTGCCCTGGATGAGTTCGTGGTAGTCGAAAGCGAACTGCCCGTCCTGAAACGGGTGGTACATAATGAGGCCCACCATCCGGCGGCCACTGACCGGCGCCGGCAGCCGGGGACAGCCTTTTACCGAATCTGCTACCAGCAGGTCGGGGGTCATCAGATCGAAGGTGTTCCAGCCCTGGGCATTGGTGGTGAAAAAAACGGAGGCTTTGGAAAACGCGCAGGGCTCTACCGGCACCTTCCAGACCCCGGCTTTGCGGGGCGCCTCCCGTTCGAAGCTGCCGTTGACGACGTAGTTTTGGGCGGTGGCCAAGTGGGCCAACAACAGGAGCAATGGACTGATAAAGCGCATGAGGTTTGAGGATTTATTTCAAAACGATGCGGCAACCAGCATGTTGTTTTTCATCCTTATGGTTGACCAGTGCGTGCCGTCGCCACAAGGGGCCTCACTGCCGCGTACTGTCCAGGGTCGGCTAAACTATTGGTCAAATAGGTCTTATCCGCCGCAGTCGTCGCTCTGCATGCTTTGGAAAAAATAACCGGAAGACGCCCTATTCTCCCCCCACCGTCAAACACAGCAGCACCACGCTCAGCAGAAAAATGCCGAAATACAACAGGCCCCGCTTTCTTTCATCCTGCATCATCTGCTGGACGGAATGCTCGCGCATGCTTTGGTTGCTGGCCCGGATCACCTGCAGCAGGATTAGCGAAATGAGGACATAACTCAACAAATAGATCTTGTCCATCAGCACCATGTAGCCCGTGTCGGGCAGCGCGTCGCTGTAGCTTTGCTGCAAAAAAACCGCGGTGAGCAGGCCGCCGATGGGTAAGGACGAGCGCGTGTCGGTATGGGTGGGATGCAGCAGCAGTGCGCCGAGGCTCACCAGCAGCACGATGATCAGCGGCAGCATCATTTTCAGCAGAAAATAACTGAAGGGGCGGGCCAGCGTCAGTTGGAAAGTCAGGTTGCTGTACCGCCGGGCATTCTCCTGGGAGTTGCCAAAATCGGTGCCATAGTCGTGGACGCTGGTTTGCAGCTGGTACTGGCGCTGTTCCCAGCCGACCAGGTGAAGGGTGTGCCGCACGCCCGAGGCGGTGGTATCGGGCAAATACACCAGCGAGTCGGTGGGAAACTCGGGATTTTCCACCTGAATATCCAGCGTATGGTGGTCCAGGGGAAAGCGATTGAGCGAGAACGAATGGAAGAACCGCCCTTCGATGCGCATGATTTTATACTTCGAACCGTCTTTCAACACCACCGGCGTACTGTCGCCATCAAAGCCGGCCTTGTCCATACTCCATTTCTCAATGGCGTTGACAAACTCAATATTGGTCGGATCAATGCGCCCTTTCCACTTGAACCAGATGTAGAAGTCGGCGTAGAACGAGTGCTCGTCCATATTCAGACCGTACAGGTTCATGAGGTAGACGCCGGTGCGCACCTGCTGCGGCTGCGCGACGAGGACCGACAGGCCGCTCCCAAACAGCAGCGCTGCGCAGAGCATTTGGCGAAAGGACAAGCACTTCATGCGTGGCAATCTATTTATCATCAAATGGTAAAGGTAGCGGTTGGAAGGATGAAAATCACCGCGCTTTACCGTTGCACACTCATTTTTGCCACGTCCGCCCGCCCGCTGGCGGTATTCTCCAGACGCACAAAATAAATCCCGACGGGCAAGGCCGTCACATCGAGATAAAACGAATTGGTGCCCGGCTGAATGAACTCCCGCCGGCCCGTCACCAGGGTACCGCCGAGGCTGTGCAACGAGAGCGTAGCCTCGAAGGCCGCCGGGCTTTCGTAGGTTATTTCCGCCCGACTCGAAGCCGGATTGGGGCTTACAGTCAGGTATTTGGGGAAAGGATCGTGGATGATCGGGTTACCGCCAATGTAACAGTCTTTCCCCACCGTGTAGTTTTTATCCATCAGCAACAGCTGCTCATAGCCCTCGAACAGGGTCTGCTCCATCACCCAGTTGTTGGCGCCCAGCCAACCCTGCAGCAGCGAGGCGAACACCTGCCGGTAATCGAACTGCTTGGTTTTGAGTTGGTTGTCAGTAGTCAAGTCATCCAGATCGACATTGGTGCCGTGCACCCGGGGGCGCACGCCTTTGCCAAACAGGAACATGGGCGAGAGGGTGCCGTGGTCGGTGCCGAACGAGCCGTTCTCCTTGGCGCAGCGGCCGAATTCGGAAAAGGTGCAGGCGGCCACCCGATCCGCCAGGCCCAGGCCGTCGAGGTCGTCGAAGAACGTTTTCACGGCGTCGGAGAGCGTTTTCAACAGCTGGGCGTGGGTGCCCACGCTCGTATCGCCTGCATCCACCTGGCCGCTGTGGTTGTCGAAGCCGCCCAGTTGGCACAGATAAATCTTGGTTTTGCAGCCACCGCGGATCATGCGCGCGACCGTCTTGAGCTGGCTGGCCAGGGCGGTGTTCGGGTAGGTCGAAATTGAGTTGGTGCCCGCATTGAAGACCTGGGTGATGCGCTGGGCGTACAGGCCAATGCTGCGCTCCACGCCCATGATATAGTCCAGTTCTTCGCCCTGCTCGGTTGCCGGCACCTCCGCCAGGGGCGCGCCGCCGATGGTCTGGACCAGCGAATAAAAGCCGGCCACATCCTGGCCGCTCAGGTTGATGGAGTTCTGGTGCTCCGACTCCGTATGAAAACCCAGCGACGTATTCGGATCGCCCACCTGAATGCCCAGTGGATCGGGCATGACGGGGGTCGGCACACCGGTCACCTGGGGATAGAAAGCCTGCAGCGCCCGGCCCATCCAGCCCGAAGTGATGTTATTCAGCGCACCGCCGCCACCGCCGCCCGAGAGCCACAGGTCCGTGCCCTTGAAGTGCGACTGGTTCATACTTTGGTAGCCTACACCCTGCACGATTGCGGCCCAGCCCTGGTCGTACAAAGCCTTGATACCGGTCATGGAAGGGTGCAAACCCACCTGGTCGCCGTTCGGCAGCGTGGTATCCAGCGGAATAGCTGCCGCTTCAGCAATACCGATGGTGCCGCGCAACGCCATGTAGCGATCGTAATCGGGCAGCGGAATGATTGTGTTCAGACCGTCGTTGCCGCCTTTGAGCTGGATCAGCACCAGCACCCGCTCGCTGACGCCCTCGCAGGAGGCCAGCACGTTGGC
Organism: Saprospiraceae bacterium; assembly: GCA_046597295.1. GTDB lineage: Bacteria > Bacteroidota > Bacteroidia > Chitinophagales > Saprospiraceae > M3007. The sequence goes on along the minus strand of JBKJKS010000532.1, from coordinate 12,636 downwards.
CATCTGGCGGTTGGCGAAGGGGAGCATCGAAAAACCGTTCAGCACAAACGGCGTCACGCCCAGCGGCGGCAGTATTTTGAGAAAGTTGCGTCTTTTCATGGGTCAGAAGGTTTGGTACTCGGGCGAGAACAAGAGGGCATTGATCAGCCTTTCCAGCGGTATTTTTACCTCCGCGTCATTGTTGGTGGCCAGATAATTTTCCCATTCGTAGGTCCAGTCGGCCGCCGGCAGGTTGTCGAGAAAGATCTGGTTGAAAAAGTAGTCGAACCGTTGATTATCGGGCTGGTTGGGCAGCAGGTAGTCGATCAGGCTGTGCACCAGCACGAAGGCGTCGGCCGGGTCGGGACAGATGCCGCTGGTCTTCACCCAGGGAGCAACGTTCAGTTTGACGGCAATGCTGGAGTTGGGCGAGCTGCCGATCTGCCGCTTGCCGCTGAGCAGCATGGCCGGCAGTTTGTAGCGGGCAATGATGCTGCTGGAATTGAACCAGTGCCGGCTGAACTCCGGTTCCTGGTGATAAGCCGCATAGCCGGCTACGTCGGGCGGATAAAACAGCACCAGGTTGGCGTAGCCGAGCATCCGCTCGATGACCCCCGAGGAGTAAAATACGTTGTGGTGCTTGTTGTTTTCGGTGAGCAGGCCGGGAATGGCGATGTTGAAAAAGGCCAGGGATTGCAGCGTCAGTTCGAGCGGCGATTTGATCATGGCGCCCACGATTTCGTTGGCATTGTCCGAGTCGTCCGCATCGTAAAAATGCTGGCTTTTGAGCAGCTGGCGCAGGGTGGGTAGAATCTCGAAATTGTTGGCTGCAAACGTGGCGGCCAGGGGGACAATGATATCCGTCTCGATCTCCGTGGTAATATTTCGGCTGATGAAGTGGCGGTACAGGCGCCGGCAGAAGTTTCTGGCGGTTTCCGGCTGGTCGAAGATCAGGTTGATAAAAGTATCCACCTCGGTGTAGACCCCGGCCGCATTGGTGGCGCCGGCAATGGTCACGCCCTGAAATTTACTGCTGAAAGTTTTGGCCCCGGTGTCGTGGCGGGAGAAGGTGACCGTACCGCGCGGAATGCCCGTTTCCGGATCGGTCTGGTCGCGCTGGTTGCGCAGCACGAATCCGGTCAGCACCCGGGCGGCCTGCACGATGTCGTCCTCGGTATAGTGCGTATAGTCGCCCGGCCCGATCTGCGGCCCTTTACCGATGGTGAACAATTCGAGGAATTCCCGGGCGAAGTTCTCGTTGGGATTGTACTTGCTGTTGTAGTTATTGTTGAGGTAGTAGAGCATGGTATTGTCCACCACCATTTTGGTCACCAGTTTTTTAAAATTACCCAGCGCACCCCAGCGCAGCAGCGACAGGTAGTCAAAGAACACCGTGCTTTTGCTGGTCAGGTAGGTGACCGGCAGGAACTGGTGACTGAAAAACATCATTTTATGCCCAATACCGGGGTCGTTCAGCGCTTCGTGCAACCACCAGGAGAGCACCCGCCGCTGCAGGTTGAAGTCCGAGTCGGGCAGCGGCAGGGTAGGGACGGCCGGATTGATCCAGGTGGCGGTCGTGGTCGTGGGCGACCCGGTATCTCCCCACACGGGCTGGCTGGTCTGGAAGGGATGCGTAGTGAGCAGCGTGTTAACGGCCTGATCGGCGGTTTGTGCCGCCAGTTGATCTACGGTCGCTTTGGTGAAGCGATAACTGGTGCGACGCAGCAAATGCGCGGCACGACGCTGCCCCAGGGTACCGGATAAAGGATTGAGCGAAGCCATGCGGGAAGAGGTGCGAAATGAAGGAATGGGCGAATGTACATCAAGGCCCCACAAGTTGTTAGGGCCACAAAATCTGTCCGCTAATTATTTGTTGAAAAGTCGGATTTCTGCCAAAATCAGGATTCAGCGCGCTACCCGTGGTGTATTTTGCCAGCTGACTTTGTGGAAAAAAAGGCATTTTTGGGCCTCCACATTTGAAAATACTTTAACCCGGTCGGTAGATGCATGCACACCAGTCCCTCCTCGAACAATTCTACACCGCTTTTCAACAGCGCGATTATCGCGGCATGGCCGCCGCCTATCACCCCGACGCCACTTTCCGGGACGGGGCCTTCAACTTAAAAAGCGGCAAGGAAATCGCCGCCATGTGGCATATGCTCTGTAGCGGAGGACGTGATTTGCGCGTGGAATACCGCAACGTGGAGGCCAGTGACCAGCAGGGTGCGGCCCATTGGGAGGCCAATTACACATTTAGCCGCACGGGCCGGCCGGTGCACAACATCATCGAATCGGCCTTTGAATTTCAGGAAGGCAAAATTATCCGCCAGCGGGACACCTTCTCTTTCTGGCGCTGGGCGCGCCAGGCCTTGGGCTTGTCCGGCTGGCTGCTTGGCTGGACGCCGTTGGTACAAAATAAAGTCCGGGCCACCGCTATGGGCAATTTGCGGAAGTTCATCGGTGAGCACCCGGAATACCAGTAAATTTGATTGACGATTGCAGACTACATGATTGCAGATTTTTGATGTCAAAAATAAATACCCAAGGTGCTGATAATCAACATGAAAACACCACGATGAAGTCCCTCTCCCTTTCGGGGGAGGGGTTAGGGCTGGGGTTGTCCCACCGCCCCCTCCTCCTCGAACTCCACCACCCCTTTCGCCTGGCCCTGGGCGTACGCACCCACACCAATGCCGTGCTCACCGAATTGCGCTATGGGAGCCAAGTGGGATATGGCGAAGCAGCCATGCCGCCCTACTACGGCGAGACCCACGCGACCGCTGCCGCGTTCCTTGACCGGGCTGCGGCGGGGTTAAAAAACAAAAAGTATCCCTTTGACCTGCCCGGCTTACTGGCGGAAATAGACGCGCTCGCTCCCGGTAACCACGCGGCCAAAGCGGCCGTGGACATCGCGCTCCACGATCTGTGGGGAAAGTTGGAGAATCGACCCGTGTGGCAGCTGCTGGGCGGCATTGAACCCGGACAAATGCCCCGAACGAGCTTCACCATCGGCATGGATATACCCGACGTGCTGCGGCAAAAAGTAGCCGGGGCCGCCGGTTTTCAAATATTAAAGATCAAGCTCGGCAGCGACGACGACCGCGCCATTATCCGCACCATTCGCGAAGTGTCCGACCTGCCGATCTACGCCGATGCCAACCAGGGCTGGACGAACCGGGAGGCCGCGCTCGAGCTCATTCACTGGCTGGCGGAACAAAACGTGCAGCTCATCGAGCAGCCCACTCCGAAAGAGGATCTGGATGCGGCGGCCTGGCTGAGCGCCCGCTCTCCCTTGCCCATTATTGCCGACGAGAGTTTCCAGCGGTACGCCGACCTCGACCAGGTGGCGGATGCCTTTCACGGGCTGAACATTAAGCTGATGAAGTGCACCGGATTGGCCGAAGGCTACCGAGTGGTGCAGGCCGCCCGCCAACGGGGGCTGCGCCTGCTCATCGGCTGCATGACCGAAACCTCCTGTGGCATCCAGGCCGCGGCCCAGCTCGCCCCACTCTGCGACCACGCCGATCTCGACGGCTGCTGGCTGATCCGGAATAACCCGTTCGCGGAACCGGTATTACAGGATGGAAAGATCCGGTTGGGCGATGCGGCGGGTCTGGGATTGGACCAACTGGACTACACGACTGTTCAAGCGCTGAACATTGGTTGAATTTCGCCGGACTGTAGTCGGATTTAACTACGTTTGTGTCGAAGATATAGCATTTCTGGCCCCATCCAGGGCCAACCTTTCGCCATCAAAAAGTCATTTTTTGAACCAAATCTTTCTCCGAAATCAAATTTCTTCAGCCCTATGGCACGCTTAACCACTTTTTCTAGACTTATTATTACCCTGTTGATCGTTGGCGGTGTTTTTTTTGCAGCCCGCATGTTCCTCGGCGGCTCCGGCCTGCTGGACAAAACCGTAAACGTCGTCGATCTGGAACGCGCTGACAACGCTACCAACGAAGTGCTGGCCTCCGCCCCCAAGAATTACGAAACTTCCGGCCTGACCCAGTTACCCCTGCCCGGCGAGGCGACTTTCAACAATGGCAATGCTAATAAAATGACCTACCTGGGCATGGGCTGGAATGCCCAGACGCCGATCTCCTACGCCAATGGCGGGTCCAACACCAAAGCCGGCAGTCTGATGGCTAAAAACAACATCAACCTGACCTTTACGCGGCAGGACGATTATGGCAAAATGCAGGAGGCCATCGTCAAATTCGCCACGCAGTATAAAAATAACCCCCAGGCGCCACCGGTCTTCTGCGGCATCATGGGCGACAACCTGGCCGCATTCAAGGTCGGCCTCGACCAGAAACTGGCGGAAGTGGACCCTGCCTACGCGGTCAAGGGTTTCTATATCACCGGTTACTCCTACGGCGAAGACAAATTCATCGGCCCCGTTTCCTGGAAAAAGGATCCGCAAAAGGCCCGCGGCGGCGTATGCGCGGTGGTGCTGAAAGACGGCGATCAAAACATCGTCATCAAGTGGGCCTCCGACAATGATGTGCCGGTCAACCCCGATCCCACCGTCTACGATCCGGGCCGCCTGAACTTCGTGGGCGTATCCACCTTCGTAGAGGCTGCCGACCGTTTCGTGGCCAACCAGGGTGTGGAATTGCCCGAAGTGAAAGACGGGAAAAAGACCGGCAAAACCACGACCGCCAAAATAGATGCCGCCTCCACTTGGTCGCCCGAAGACGAAAAGATCTTCAAAACCGGGCGCGATGTGGTGACCCTGCTCAGTACCAAGGAAAACGTCAAGCAAATGCCCTGCCTCGTGCTGGGGCTGAATAAATACCTGGAACAAAACGTCGATCCTACCAAGCGCTTCGTCACTGCTCTGGCGGCGGCGGGTGACCAGGTCAAGACCTATGATGCCGCGCTCCGGTACGGCTGTGAAATGAACAAGGACGTCTTCGGCGACGAGGTCAACTGGTACGAGCTCTACCGCGGTAAGGAAATGGACATGCCCTCCGGCCGGACCGTTTCGGTGGGGGGCTCCCGCTCCTGCAATCTGGCCGACAATGCCGATGACCTGGGGGTCGCGGAAAACGCTTCGAACTGCTACTCTTCGGTGTATACCTTGTTCGCCAATTATATGAGCAAACTCTATCCACAGGATTTGCCCAGTTTTCCGCCGGTCACTCAGGCCCTGGACCTGTCCGCCCTGAAAGTGGTGTATGCCAGTTCCGACAAGGGCAAGATCGCCGAAGGTTTCAAGGAGACCTATTCCAAAGGCGATATGACCGAGGTGTACGGTCGCCGGAATTACAACATCGAATTCGAGAGCGGCAAGGCCAAGTTCACCGGACAGGGGGAAAAAGTGCTGGAAGAAATCTTCAACAGCCTGAACACCACCAACCTGCGCATGAGCATCAAAGGGTACACGGACAATGTCGGTAACTACGAGACCAACATGTCCCTGTCGCAGGCCCGGGCGGATGCCGTGCGGCAGTGGGTGATGAAACGTTCGAAATACAGCTTCCCCGGCGAGCGCTTTGCCCAGGTGCAGGGCTACGGCCCCGACCGGCCGGTGGCCTCGAACGATTCGCCCGACGGACGGGCCAAAAACCGCCGGGTCGAGATCGTATTCGGCGATTAATATGCTGAAAATCAGCGTGCTGGCTGGCGGCCGGCTAAGTTTTGACTCCGGCCGCCAGCCTCATTATCCAAGCTGCTTGTTCATCCTTGCCGAAAATTCGCCATGCACGAACTTAAACAGCTGTTCCGCTGGAACGGCGCCATATCAGGTACGACCCGCACGTTGTTGATCATCACGTATGCTGTGGTTTTCCTGCTGATCTGGCATTTTTTCTGTCCGCCCGGACTGCCCCATCCCGGTAAAGTCTGGACTGCGTGGCTGGAACTGGTGACGCAGTATAACCTGTTGGGCGAACTGTCGGCGAGCGCGCAGACCGCCCTGCTGGCGATGACGGTGACCGTCCTGGCAGCGATGATCCTGGCCTACTTAAGCCGGGTGCCGGTCTTTATGCCGCTGGTGGAGCTGATCACCAAGTTCCGCTTCCTGTCGCTCATCGGCATCAGCTTTATCTTTCTGTTGTTCACCACCACCTCTTTTCAGGCCAAGCTCTTCACCATGAGCTTCACCATCCTGACCTATTTGCTCACGGGGGTCATCGCGGTCATCCGCGATATTCCGCAACGGATGTACAACTACAGCCGTACCCTGCGCATGAGCGAGCGGGAAGTGACCTGGTATACGGTGGTACGCGGCACCCTGTACGAAGCCGTGGACCTGATGGCCCAAAACTTTGCCATTGCCTGGATGATGCTCACCAGTATTGAATCGATGTTCCGGGAGTACGGCGGGGTGGGGGCACTGCTGGTCAACGTTTACCAGCGCAAAGGGTTTGAGTACGTTTTTGCCATTCAAATCACCATTCTGATCGTTGGCCTGCTGCTCGACAGCCTGCTGCGCGGCGCCATCTGGATCGCTTTCCCCTGGAAGCGAAAAGCAACGAGTAACCCCCTGCTCAATTGGCTGGCCTCGGGGCGGTGAGCACCCATAACCGATAACCAATAACCAATAACCCATGGTCAGTTACGAAAGAAAAGACCCGCTTTTACTGGACGTAAATATCGAGTTGTTCGAGTACCGGGAAGGCGAACCCATCCTGCGCAACGTCCGGCAACAGGTATTCGACATTTTCCGGCCCGGCCTGGAGCAGGGGCAGGTACTGGCCATCCTGGGGCCTTCGGGCATCGGCAAGTCTACGTTATTCGAGCTGATTGCCGGGTTGCGTGTGCCGTCTAAGGGGTTAGTGCAGGCGTATAACCCGGCGTCGAAAGCGCTGGTTCCGGTCAGTCCGCAGCTGATCGGTATGGTTTACCAGACCTATGATTTGTACCCTTTTCTGAAAGTGCGTTCGCAGCTGGAACTGGGGGGCCAGCGAGGTGGCTTTACCGGTGCCGACTTAAAGGAGAAAGTGGACTACTACCTGCAGCATTTTCGTCTGATCGATCACGCCGGCAAGTTTCCCAACGAACTGTCCGGTGGACAACGCCAGCGCCTGGCCATTGCCCAGCAGCTGCTGTGCAGCAACACAATACTGCTCATGGACGAGCCCTTCTCCGGGCTGGACCCGCTGATGAAAGCCAAAATCTCCCTGCTCATTGCCGATATAGCCCAGCTGGATGAGCTGCGGACCATCGTTATCGTCTCCCACGACATCGAACCGACCCTGGCTATTTCCGATACGGTATGGCTGATGGGTAAAAATGCGGACGGCAGCGCTTCGATCGTCGAAAGCATCGATATGATTGCCCGGGGCTTTGCCTGGCGCAAAGACATAAGGGCGGATCGCGCCTTTCAACAGCTGGTTTTTGAAGTCAGCGAGCGCTTCCAGGCGCTGAGCGACGCGGCGGTGGAAAAGGGTTAATTTAAAGCGTCCGGTAATTCCGGTACTCCCCCGGCCGCCAACCGATGCGGGCCTCGATCCAGTTGGAAATGTGGTCTTTCCAGGTCCAGCGTGCCAGGGTCGGGTCGCCGGCAAATTGCCAGTTCATGGCCCGGATGCGGGGGAGCATCACGGCCGGGTGTTGGCCTGCGAAGCGTTCCAGCGGCTCGGCGCCATCGTAGGTATAGGCGACCTGGGGGTCATTATCGTCTTTCGACGTATCGCTTTTCTTCCACAATTTATTGAAATTCAGCATTTTGCGCTGCTGTGCGGCTGGATTTTTTACCCAGCCATAGTGGTGGATAAAAGCATCGAGCAGACGGACATTCAGTTTGCGTCGTCCACCCGGTGCCGTCCCGTTGGCCCCTGGTGGCAGGGTCTCCATTTTTCGAAAGCCCTGGGCATCGCGGTAGGAGCGGATGCTTTTGTCGTTGCGAATGATGCGCACCTCCCGGCGATACCAGCGACGCGAAGCCCCCACGAAGTCATAGGAACCATAAAAGTGGCGGTATTTCAACAGCAGTCCTTCGGTCTGCGGATTACGCAAATACTGCTCCATGCCGGCCCGGATAGCCGGCAGTTCCCCTTCCGGTACGCATTCGTCGCCCTGGATGTAAAAGCACCAGTCGTACTCAGGTGGGATAGCGTCGAACGCTTTGTTGGTTTCCACGGCCAGCACATGGCCACCGGCCCGCAGACTGTCATCCCAGACGGTTTCGAGAATGTGAATTTTGGAGTCGCCGATGCTGCGCACCAATTCCAGCGTATTGTCATCCGACTGGCCCACGGCGACCAGAAAATAATCGCAGAGGGGCAGAATGGAAGTAATGGCTTCCACCACCGGATAATCGTATTGGAGGGCGTTACGAATGAAGGTGAAGCCGGCGACGCGCATAGGAAAGTGTCCTGAATAGAGCCGGCGAAAATGCTGAAAATGTGGGAAATGAACGGGGGATTTTTAAAGGAGGCGCCTGCCTCATACCAACGCCCTCACGAGCCAAAATCATTATTGAGCGCGGTAGTCATAGTGACAAATTTGTACAAAGATAATTAATACGAAATAGGGAACGCGGAATCGTTCCGCATTCCCTATCAATCTTCCATTTCCTCTTTTTCCTACTGCTACACCACCTTAAACTTACTCCCCTGCGCGTCCACCACCACCTTTTGGTCGGTCAGGTAGGCCTTGGCCTGCCGGAATTCAAACACGTCGCCCTTGGTCAGGCTTTGCAGCTGCGTACGCATGTCAGCGGTCAGGATGTTGGAACGGGTGCGCAGTGTATTCGTTTTTCCGTTTTTCGTAATGGACAGGGTGAAATTGGTCACCCGGGCGTCTTTGGCGCAGCCCTCCACTTTCAATTCGGTCTGGCCCTCCATTTCCTGCCGGGTGATTTCTCCCCCGTATTTACCGGCGAAGACGACGTGGACGCCGCCGTACGGAACGCTAATTCCGGCTTCCGGAAGAGTGCCGGACTGGCGAACGAAGGAACTGCCCAGCAGCAGGAGTGCCGCTAAATAGAAAAGATGCTTTGCACTGTTTTTCATGACTAAAAATTTTGGTGAACTAAGTTTTGCACAAACTTATACGCACTTTTAGCCAGCCATTCAGTAAGTATAGCAACTACCGAATCGCGTAGAGCAACGGCAGATTTGCCGGCCAATGGTGGCTGCTGCGTTGTTGCGCTACCAAAAACGGGAGTTGCTCTACTTTTGGCAGCGGAGCAGCTCCGCATCCGTTATTTGGTCCTTCGCCCAAAGGAGGCGGTGAGGGCAAACCACCGCCTCCCTAAATCGATTGATATGACGCAACTCTTTCAGAATCAGGGGGTCATGGGAATGAAGTTTCAGTCACCACCGCTCAGAACGGTCCTCGTACACCTGGCTTTCTGGGTCGTATACGTCATTTCGGAGTACTTCGCTAACCTGATGCACCTGCGTGCGAGCGGGCACGGGCGTTTCTTTCGCTCCATGCTTCTGTCCCTGCCGGTGCTGGTCATGGCCACCTATTTTATTGCCTTATTCGCCGTGCCGCGGTTTTTGAAAACGGAACGCTGGGGCTTTTTCAGCTTATCCCTGCTGGCGGTGGCTATTTTTGTCCTGTACGGCCGGGTAAAATGGCTGGAGCTGCTCAACTATTTAGAAAACCCTGCCCATGCCTATCAAGTGCCGGTGACCAAAGTACTGGCCAACGTCATCCGCGATTATGCCATCATTGCGCTGGCGGTCTGCATCTACATTATCGGCGATTACCGCCGCAAACAGCAGGCGAATGTGCAACTGGTAAAATCGAAGGCCGAGGCCGAAATCAAGTTGCTCAAAGGCCAGCTGCATCCGCACTTTCTGTTCAATTCGCTGAACAACATTTATAGCCTCGCGCTGGTCAAGTCGGACCTGACGGCCGACAGCATTTTAAAACTCACCGAACTGCTGGATTACCTGGTTTATCGGGCCAACATGGACAAGGTGCTGCTTTCGAAAGAAGTCCAATTGCTGCACAATTACATCGGGCTGGAGCAGTTACGCTACGGCGATCACCTGCGCATCGAAACGGATATTGCGGTGCAAAACGACAACCTGCAGGTGGCGCCGCTGCTGCTGTTGCCCTTTGCCGAAAATTGTTTCAAACACGGCGGTCCGGGCCTGGACGGCCTGTTTCACGTCGACCTGCAGCTCCATGCCGATCATCAGCAGCTGATCTTCCGGGTCAGTAACAGCAAAAAAAACGGACAGTCCGGTAACCGGCATGCCGGTGGCGTCGGCCTGCAAAACATCCGCCAACGGCTGGCCCTACTGTATCCGGGTCGGCATCAGTTAGCGATCGACAACCAGCCCAACCGGTACAGCGTACACCTTGTAATCAACATGCGGTATGAAAAAAGTTAGGTGTTTCATCGTCGACGATGAGCCGCTGGCCATCCAGGTCATCGAGCAGCATTTATCAAAACTGAGTGCCTTCGAAGTGTGCGGCCAGTCCACCAGCCCGGTAGAAGCGCTGGCGCAAATCAAAATGCACCAGCCCGACCTGCTGTTCATCGATATTGAAATGCCGGAAATAACCGGCATGGAACTCATTGCCACGCTGCAAAACAAGCCCGCGATCATCATTACTACGGCCTACCGGGAGTACGCGGTGGAAGGATTCGACCTGAACGTGCTCGACTACCTGGTGAAACCCATTCCGTTCACCCGCTTCCTGAAAGCCATCGAGAAATTTCTGGAGAAGCAGGCTGCACCGGCCAAGGCCCCCGAGCAGGACAAAGAGGCCTGCATTTTTGTCAAAGCCGATCGAAAAACGATCCGCATCCTGCTCGACGACGTACTGTTCGTGGAGGGCATCAAGGACTACAGCCGGATCGTGCTGGCCACCCAAAAGATCATGACCAAGGTGTCCATCGGCAATTTGTTTAAAGAACTTCCCAAAGACCGCTTCCTGCAGGTGCACAAATCATTCATCGTCGCCAAGAATAAGATCACCGCCTACACCGCCTTAGACGTCGAACTGAATGGCGTGGAAATTCCGATTGGAAGAATGTACAAGGAGGCTTTCCTGGAGCAGATGGAATCCGGGAAAAATCCGCTGGCCAGGTAAGTCCGCCGTTCTTTTCCGACCTTTGCCGCCAGCCAACGCCCATTCACCATGCCCGCGCCTGACTTCAGCAACCAACCCTTCGATCCTACCCTGCGCCCGCCGGGGAACGGGGAATCCATTCCTCCTTCCTCTTTCCTCCTTCCTCCTTCCGTGGCTGGCTTTCCGCCCTTTCTCGGCGGTCCCTACGCTACGATGTACCTCACCCAGCCCTGGACCATCCGGCAATACGCGGGTTTCTCCACGGCCGAGGCCAGCAATGCTTTTTACCGCCGCAACCTGGCGGGCGGACAAAAAGGCCTGAGCGTGGCCTTCGATCTGGCTACGCACCGCGGCTACGACTCCGATCATCCGCGGGTGGTGGGCGACGTGGGTAAGGCCGGTGTGGCCATCGATACGGTAGAGGATATGAAAATCCTCTTCGACCAGATCCCGCTCGATCAGATGTCGGTCTCGATGACCATGAACGGCGCGGTGCTCCCGATCCTGGCCTTCTTCCTCGTAGCGGCGGAGGAACAAGGCGTGCCGCCCGAAAAACTGGCCGGCACCATCCAGAACGACATCCTCAAGGAGTTCATGGTGCGCAACACCTACATCTATCCGCCGGGGCCGAGTATGCGCCTGGTCGGGGATATTTTTGCCTGGTGTGCCCAACATATGCCGAAGTTCAACCCCATTTCCATCAGCGGCTACCACATGCACGAGGCCGGCGCGCCGGCCGAGATCGAGTTGGCCTACACGCTGGCCGACGGCCTGGAATACATCCGCTGCGGCCTGGCCGCCGGACTGCAGATCGACGAATTTGCGCCGCGCCTGTCGTTCTTCTGGGGCATCGGTATGCAGCACTTCCGGGAGATCGCCAAGCTGCGCGCCGGCCGGCTGTTGTGGGCGAAGCTGGTCCGGCAGTTCGAACCTAAAAACCCGAAAAGCCTGATTCTGCGCGCGCATTGCCAGACCTCCGGCTGGAGCCTGACCGCGCAGGATCCCTTCAACAACGTGGCACGCACCAGCGTAGAAGCCCTGGCGGCGGTGCTCGGCGGCACCCAGAGTCTGCACACCAATTCCTTTGACGAGGCCATGGCGCTGCCCACCGATTTTTCGGCCAAAATTGCCCGCGATACCCAGTTATTTATCCAAAAAGAAACCGGTGTCACACGGGCAATAGACCCCTGGGCCGGCTCGCACTACGTGGAAAGCCTGACCGCCGAGCTGGTGGAAAAAGCCTGGGCGCTGATCGAAGAAGTGGAAGCGCTGGGCGGCATGGCCAAAGCCATCGAGGCGGGCCTGCCGAAACTGCGCATCGAGGAAGCGGCTGCCCGCAAGCAGGCCCGGATCGACAGCGGCGAAGAACAGATCGTGGGCGTCAATGTGTTCCAGGTCAGCGACAAGGTAGCCTTCGAGCTGCTGGAAGTGGACAACGATGCCGTGCGGGAAGCACAAATTGCCCGCATCCAGGCGGTGAAATCATCACGCGATGAAACTGCCGTACGAATGGCCCTGGTGGCCGTCCAGCAAGCGGCGAATGTCCCCGATGGGGAAAATTTACTCGCCCTGGCCATCACTGCGGCCCGCGCCCGCGCCACGCTGGGCGAAATATCACTCGCCCTGGAAAACGCTTTCGGGCGTTATACCGCCACTACCCGGACCATC